>JAYVZW010000147.1:0-6577 GCA_043783015.1 Verrucomicrobiota bacterium | reverse complement strand
CCGGTTTTGAGTGCTACACGACAGCTTTTTTTGTGCGTGCAAGTGTCGAATATGCCCACCTCAAACAACAAACTTATGCAAAAAATATCCTGCAAACCTCGCCGAGCTGCTTATAATTACCATAATTCACTCCATGAGACTCATTGCTCCACACCCCGATGTCCGTGTCGCTTTCGCGCACCAATACACAGCGAAGACCCTGCTCACGGCGACGGAATCAAGGCTTTATTCGTGCCTGGTCATGCTATCGCAAGGACGGTGCATCATCGCCTGCAAGCCGCGTCTGGCAGATTTCATGCAGCACTATGACCGTGCCGGGTTTAATAAAATCAGCCAGAAGCATGTCGATTTTCTCATTTGTCGAATTGAAGATGGAATGCCGATGATGGGTATCGAACTGGATGACCCGAGTCATGAAGCGGCAGACCGAAAGCAACGCGACATAGAAGTGAACGGCATGTTCGCATCCATTGGTCTCCCTTTGGTGCGAATTCCCGTCGCGGAGATGGATCAAGTTGAGCGCTTCCTTGGACAGCTTGAACGGGCATGGAATCGCCGCACAGAAAACCTTCTGCATCACCAAGCCCAGCGCAGTGATGGAGCAATGCGTCTCACTCGATTCCAAGCCGCTCACTAAGCGGAATTAACAGTAGGTAAGGCGTTTCGCGTAAAACCCATACGTGCCGCATGGCCTTGGGGCTTTGTGCGGGAACGCAATCACGGGTGCGGAGCGAAATTCATCAGCACGGAGGGTGCTTGCATGAAGTGTGCGCCCTAGCGCGAAAACGTAATGCTGGTGCCCTTGGTGCTGCAAATCTGCGGCGGGAGGTGACGCGGATGATCGTGGTTGGCCGGATTGGGTAGTCGCCCAGGTGACAACGGAACAGGGCGTGTGGTGCGCCGTCCAGCCATGATGGTCCGTGTGAGGCGGAGGGCAGGCCGGGGCGATACGGGGTGTCCCCGTTGGAATGGGTAGCGCCGCACGACGTAGGCGCGAGGGAAAGACTTTTCCCAACAAAAGCCACAAAGGCCTAGCTTGACAAAGTGTCAATTATAGTTGACATCTACAATCCAAACACCAACCCAAAACTTCTGCTCAAGCCCGGCACATACGAAGTTCTCGTTTTCCGAAATCGTTCGGACGACAGCCCGTATCTGGAATGGCTCGACACCCGGGACTGGAAGATGCAGGAACGCATTCTCGCGAGAGTAGCGCGTATGAAATTCGGACAGTTCGGCGACTGCAAAGCGCTGGAGGGCGGCATCTACGAGCTACGCCTGTTCTTCGGTCCCGGCTACCGGGTCTATTTCGGACAGCACAAAGGAAAAATGATTCTGCTGCTCGCCGGCGGGCGACAAATCAACGCAAAACCGGGACATCAAAAAAGCCAAAGAATACTGGAAAACCTATCTGGAGGACCACCCATGAAAACAGAACACAAAAGCAAAGCCATTCCACTTGATCAAATCCGACTGGAACGGTTCAAAGACCCCAAAAAGGCCAACTACGCCGTGAAGCTCGCTCTTGAAGAGTTCGAGAAGGACAACGACGTGGACGCCCTGCTGGACACCCTTCGTCTGGCGGCACAAGCCCAGGGCGGCATCGCCTCCCTATCGCGCAAAACCACCGTGAGCCGCCAGGCCTTGCACGAAGCGCTTTCCCCGAAGGGCAATCCACGTCTGCGCACCTTTCAGTCCGTTCTCAGCAGCCTTGGTTTCCAAATGAGTTTCAAACCACTTCGGAGCACGATGCGAAAGGCTGCAGCACTGGCATGAGTATCACCCTTGTCATCAGCACGGAAGGTGCCTGCATGGAGCGCGTGCCGCAGGCGCAATAGAGGAATGCTGGTGCCGTCGGTGCTGCACTAAAGAGGTGGGAGGCAGCGTTGATGATCCCGGTCTTGTCGGGTGCGGCAGTCGCCAGCGTGACGAATGGACGGGGCGTGAGGTTTGCAGACTGGACGGGATGATCTGCGGGCGGGTGACTGGTGGACCCGGGGCGTTGCGGGGTGTCCCAGCAAGAATGGGTAGCGCCGCACTACGTAAGCGCGAGGGAAAGACTTTCCCCAAATAAACTATCACTTGATACCGTAAAGTATTTTGCTATTTTCCCGCATGGAGATCACCGAGGTCGTCGATTCAACGGAACTGAGCGCCAAATGGAAGGCGGATCAAATCGCGCAAACTGAGGCCATGCGAAAAGCCATGGAGGAAGAAAAAGGGCTGCTCAATATTCCACAGTCGGCTTTGGCATTGGATGTCAGTCGGGCACGAGTCTGCGAGCTGATGAAACTTAACATTCTCAAACGCTTCGAATTCTTTGGGCAGATCTATCTCTCCTACCAGCAAGTCCAAGAACGTCGGAGCCATGATGTCAAATCAGGACGACCAAAACGTGGCATTCTTGACCGCATCACGGCTAGCCTGCATGCGGCGATTCTGAGTGATAGCAATCAGCTCAAGCAGGGGGACTATGCTGGCCCTTATCAAAAGAAGTTGCATAAGGACGCCAAAGAAAAGCGTCGCAAAAAGATTAATACTTGACGTTGTATAGTATTACTGCGATGATCGGGGCATGAATGAAAATACATCCCCCCAATCACCCGCCATTCCACCCAGCAAGCGCACGAAAATATATGAGCTCCTCAAACAGGGGCCAGTCATCGTCGGCGAAGTTCGTGGTTGCCATGCCGAGACCGGAAAGAAGTTCGACAAGTCGGACAAGAATGCTCCGCCACTCATCTTTGGCGTGCTCAAGGTTAACATCGAACTGATTGGGGACGGCGCACCGGTCATGGTGTCGATCTATCCTGGGCAGGGTGAAAACGTCGAGGGGCTCGTGGAACGACTTGCTCTGAATCGCGGCACAGTCGTTGCGATTGTCGTCAACAAGAGCGAATTCAAAGACGGCTTTCGCAAAGTGGTCTCAAACCTCGCCGGAATCCATGTGCTCGATGATGAACAAGAAAGGAACCTGCGGGCGGCATGAATGGTTCATGGATCAACGCGATTGAAAGCGGCAGCGCAGGGCGAGCGGCGCGCCAGCGCCGCTCGCCCTGCGCTGCCGCGCCTTATCTTGTTTTAATAAGAACAATTCAGACAGTCCAGTCAGTCAGCCATGAAATCCCAGGCAGCATTTGAATTCACCGTGAAGAAGATGGAGCGAAATTCATCGAAGCTCTACTTCTGGACGTTCACCTATCGGGATGTCCACTCGCTCAAGACTGCCATGGGTCTTTGGAACGAGTTTCTGACGATGCTCAAGCGCAAGCTCGGGTTCCGCGGTGTCCGCGTGCTGGAGCTGCATGAGGAACACGGCGTTCATTTTCACGTCGTCACCGATCAGCGTTTCAAAATCCGCCAGATTCTTGAAATCGGCCCGCGCTACAATTTCGGACGCTCGAACGTCAAACTGGTCACCGACGTTCAGGGCAACGTTGCCTGTCTCTGTAAATACCTTTCCAAGCGTCGTCCACCGTGTCTCAAACGCGTGCGACTCTGGGCCGGATTTGGTGATGTCGAGAGAACCCGCGTAGCCGATATAATCAGCGCAGCCCGCGTGCACGCATCTTCCGTCAATTGATGGGACTCCCCTCTCCTGTCGAGGTTCTTGAAGGCAAAAGAATTCCAAAGGAGGAAGATGAGGTCGAACGGATTCCTCTCAGCTACAAGCAGGCCAAGCTTTGTTTCGCAGATGCGTATCTCGAATCCTTTGATCCTGACTACCGGGTGAGGAAAGCCAAATGGCGCTCGATGAGACACCGTGGTCTTTGCCCGGTCGCCATCGACTGGTTTAGTGATGACGACATACCAAAACCAATTGAGGCGGCATAGGAGAAATCGACATGCTCTCAGGAAAGAAAATCACCGGCCCCCGGGAAGCGCTCGCATTATTGAACTGCCTGCGTGTTCCCGCCCGTCTCAACACGACGGAGACGGCCATCTTGCTTGGCATCCAGGAGCATGACATCACCACGTTGATTACAGGAAAACTGCTGACACCGCTCGGCAAACCGGCAGCGAATGCGCCGAAGTATTTTGCAGCAGTCGATGTTCAGGAGTGTGCCAAAAATCGCAACTGGCTCGATCAGGCGACGAAGACACTTGCCAAACACTGGCTCAAAAAGAACCGGGCCAAGCGAGACGCGAAAATGGAACTGCTGCTGGACGATGAGAGCGAAATGAAACCAGCCTGACTTTATCAAAACCCAACCAAACCCATGAACATCACAATTGAAGAAAACAGGCTCATCTACATGTTGCTGGTCAAAAACTACTATGGATTAAAGAGCGATCGAGGACAGGAAGTTGTTAGGCAAAAGAACTAAGCCGAGAGGAGATGAAGACGGAACGACGCTTTCGAAAGTTGGCTCGTGAACTCATGCAAAAGCTTGAAGATGAATTCCATGATGAACGCAACAACCCCTTCCCCATGACCCGGCAATCACCTGACTAAACGCATGAACGCTACAATTGACAAGCCGCATAGGAGACGCGATATAGTCTCTATGAAGACGCTCACAATCACCAAGGCCCGGGCAAATCTTTCCCAATTACTGGAGAAAGCAAAGAAGGGCGAGGACATCGGCATCGTCTGCGGCGATCAGATCGTGGCGCTGCGTCCGGTGACCGTATCGTCCGATGACTACGCCTGGCGCGAATACGGAGCGACACCTGCTGAACTGGCACGCTTCGAAAAGCGGGTCGAAAAGCAAATCGAGGGAGAACGGAAGCGCGGCAAGCTCAAACGCTTTTCCGGCAATCTGGAAAGGGACCTTGCTGATTGAAGCCGCTGGATTTAGGCGGCTCATTCTTAAAGCGTGTCCGGGATTATCCCAAGGAAACACGCGGGAAAATCGGACAGGCCTTGCAGCTGGTCGAAAAGGATTTCGGACATCCGCACCGACATCGTGGACTTGGCATTCGCAAATTGACGGGGGATTTTTTTGAAATCCGCGTAGGGCTGGACATCCGGTTGGTTTTTCAAAACCGCGCAGAATGCCTTTTGTTCGTGATGGCGGGAAATCACGGCGAAGTGCAAAAGTTTCTACGCGGGATTTAAGTTCAACGCGGTTCCGCCTTACCACGCAGCATTAACATGCCACAAAGCGCGCCATAGATTTTTCCGCAGCCTCAGACAAAGTCTGACATGACTTTCCAGCGCATCACATGTGATTCCAAGCGGATGAACGGCCAACCGTGTGTCCGTCAACTTCGCTTGACCGTGCGCCGCGTAGTGGAAGCCGTTGCCACTTATGTCGACCGTCGTGAACTGCAGCGCGAATTTCCCGAGCTTGAAGAGGACGACATCCGCGAGGCTTAGCTTTTTGCGGCCATGAATCTTGATCGGAACTCATGAGGCCACTTGAGCGAGACGCTCGGCAACCTCGGGCGTCATGGGGATCGCGACCAGATTCTCGGGCACGCGATTCTCATAAGCTTCCAGCGGCGGACAGATGACCACGGCCGCTCTCGCGTAAGCCTCGTGCACGGCACGGCTCTTGTGTCCCAACGCGGCCTGAGCGAAGCGCTGAGGATAGCCGAGGGTCTTGGCGCGTTCGGCCCATGAATGGCGGTAGCTGTGCAAACTGATTCCGCGAATGCCCACCGTGAGACAACGCCGCCGAAACTCTGCAGCTCGTTCTTTGGAATCCTGCTTCATCAAATACGGAAACAGCGGACCTGATGCCGGCAGCTTGCGCAGCAAAGCGGCAAGGCGATTGCCAATGCTGATGCAGGCCGGTGTGCTGTCGGTGCCGAGCTTCACGCGTTGGTAGCTCAACACACGAGTCTTCCAGTCGATGTCCTCAGCGCGAAGATTCGCTGCATCCATTTGGGAACAGCCGGTTTCCCAAAGGAGCGCGTAATACGCGAGTCGTTCGGTATGCTTTTCCTTGGCGAGGATTTTTTCATGTTCCTCGGCGGTCACAGCACGGCGTTGTTTAGCCGTCACCTTGGGCCAGACGGCCCGCGCCAAGCCAGGGCACATAATCCAGCCAAGATTCAGTGCGAGGTTGTGCAAGCGTCTCATGTAATGATTCGTCGCATGACCTCCCAAGCGCATCATGTTGAGCAAATCCTCGCTCGTGGTGGCGATGAGCGACTTTTTGCGGATCGCATCGAAGGGCCGCGTTGAAGTCGTGCGCAAGCAGCGTTCCCGCGTCGATTCCCTGCCGTGGGTCATCATCTCATCGATGACATCCTGCCAGGTGCGCGTCGCCGGTCGTAGATCATGCGCGGATGCGTAGGCCTTGGCCATGGCGAGATTGAGCGCCGGTTGTTCGTGGCTCTCGTTCTTCTGGTGCATGAACTTCCTGGCAACGTGTTTGTCTTTCGTGCCAAGACTCCCCTGCTGTCGTGTCTGGATGTCTTCCCAATAGAAAACCCCACCTGTGCGCCGGAACATTTTGTATCGTGATTTCACTTTATCTCCCATGTGGTGAGCTTAAAGCGGATCGACTTTTACCGTGAACGAGCAGTCGCCGGGTGGTGGCAGAGTTGTTTGCGAGTTGTGTCCCCGCGACAAATCTACTGACAGTTTTACTGACACCTACCTAGTAACGGCTTTTTCGCGGTC
>JAYVZW010000146.1:0-2177 GCA_043783015.1 Verrucomicrobiota bacterium | reverse complement strand
CAGATGTCGGGGGATGCGCAGCCATGTGGCCAGCCGGATGAGGCCTGAAGGCTTGAAAGAGATGGGTTTGACGGAACCGTTTTGCGCCGGGCTGGATTCGGAATGACGCAAAGTCCGGTTCCATGAGGGAAAGAACCACAGGTTGGCCAGGCTGACGGTGACAGGCCATACGGCCAGTGCGTGACTGATGAGGACCAGCAGATAAAAAATGGCGCGCGCGGTCAGTTTTTCCTTGCCGGAGGCAATGGCGATGTCCGCCACCCAGGTGCTGGGCAGCAGCGGGTGCACGCAGAGACTGGTGTGCTGCAGAATTTGGTTTACGTTCTTTGCCACATCGCCAGAGGTCAGGCGTAACTCCTGGGCGCGACCAATCTGAACCGCCAGCCAGACAACTGCCGTGATCACCAGAGCCGCGATGACTTTCCACCACCAGGGTTTATAAAATCGCAGCAGCAGCAGAAGCAACCAGGTGCTGATATTTGCGGCAATGGCAATGAGCGCAATCACGGCGGCCATGCTGAAAATATAGAAAGATGGTCCCGCAACGAAGATTTTTCCAAAGGCACCAAGTATGGGCGCGCTCAACAGCATCAATCCCCAGCTTGATAGGAAGAGACCTTCGAGGGTCTTCCACAAAACGATGCTGCCATGCGGGAGGGGCAGCGACAGCAGCCAGCCGGTTTCATGCCGTCGGAAAAGACTCATGCCGGTGATCGTCGCATTGGAGATGATGAGCATGACAAAGAAGAAAAAGAAAAGCAGGAAGAGCAGCCGTTCCACCAGCACCGGCCCGAGTATGGGCAGACGCTGGACATATTCCAGACCGCGGCTGACGAGCAGATAAGTCGATATGACATAGCCCGCCATAAACGCGGATATGGTCACACTCATGAGCCGACGGCCTTCGCCAATATTGGCGCGCAGACGTTGTTGCAACGCATGGAACTGCGCTGTCGCCTGGGCCATGGTAGCTCGCGCAGAAGTCATCAGATTGATCATTTGCTGGTTCACTTAAGATATGCAAACGATAATAGTGGTTTGATAGGCAGGCAGTATCATGGTGATTTATTTTCGGCGATGATGTGGAAAGACTTGATTTCCCCCAGTCTTTTGGGCAAGAATCAACGTTCCGCGCTTTGCGTGGTCAAAAGTTCCTCACAAAAAAACGCCTACACATCTATGATTCAAAGTCTCATCACCATCAAGTTGGTCGCCATGGCATCCGCCCTCGGCCTGAACACATCCGAATGGGTCAGCCCCAGTCCACAAATGGAATCCCAAGTGCAAAAGCTTGAGGACGCCATGAAGGAAATCAGCAAAGGCAATGCCGACAAAGTTCAAGAATCCATCAATGCTGCCATCAAAGGCATCCAGGAGCTTGCCGACAAAGGTGACAAGGACGCGCAATATGCGATCGGCCTTTTCCTTTCGCAGAGCAAGGAGCAGGGGGCTTTGGAAAAGGTTCTCGACAATTACAGCAAAGCGGCAAACCAGGGCCAGGTGCAAGCCATGAACAACCTTGGCTTCATCATCGCGGGTTCATCCAAGGAGCCTGAAAAACAGAAAGAGGGAATTACCTGGATTAAAAAGGCCAGTGACCTTGGCAACAACCCCGCCCGTCGCAACATGGCCCAGATTTATCTTAACGGCATGGCGGGCATGCCCAAAGACGTCGCCGGAGCGGAAAAACTTCTGGTTACTGCCGCAGGTGAAAAAGACTGGGACGCAGCCTATTTGCTCAGCCAGTTCTACATGGGCGCCGGTGGCAAGGAGAAGCAGGATGACAAACAGGGATGGGACTATCTAAACAAGGCCGCCACCGGTGGCAATGCCAACGCGCTGGACTCACTCGGTTCTCTTTACCTGCAAGGGGGCAAGATTGGTGCCATGGAAATCAAGGCCGACATCAAGACGGCCATTGATAAATTCAAGACGCTGGCCGATCAGAAAAATCCGGTCGGACTCCGCAAAATGGCGACCATTCTGGAACAGGGCCTGCCCGACGCCGGCGTGGTAAAAGATTTTAAGAAGGCTTTTGAATATTATGCCGCCGCCGCTCAAGGCAATGATGCATTCGCCCAGTTCCGTCTCGGCTCCTTCTACGACACCGGTGTCAAGCTTGACCCTAAGAGTGACAAAGTTGACGTGGAAGCCAATCCAGCCGCCGCTTTGAACCT
>JAYVZW010000145.1:0-2185 GCA_043783015.1 Verrucomicrobiota bacterium | reverse complement strand
ACTCGCTGGAGGCCACGTCGAGTGCGATGAAGATGTCCTTGCCGAGCTTGTAACCGGCTTTCTCCACAGCCTGTGAAATCACGGCCAGCGCGTCATCGGCTGATTTGAGCGTCGGGGCAAAACCGCCCTCGTCGCCCACGGCCGTGCTGAGGCCGCGATCATGCAAAATTTTCTTCAACGCATGAAACACCTCCGCTCCGTAGCGCAAGGCTTCGCGGAATGTAGGCGCGCCTTTGGGCATGATCATGAACTCTTGGAAATCAATCGGCGCATCCGAGTGGGCGCCGCCATTAATGATGTTCATCATCGGCACCGGCAGCACTTTGGCATTCGGCCCGCCAATGTATTTATAAAGCGGCATTCCCAGTGCTGTCGCCGCCGCCTTGGCAACGGCCAGCGATACGCCGAGGATCGCATTCGCGCCCAGCTTGGATTTCGTCTTTGTGCCGTCGAGCTTCAGCATCGCGCGATCAATCGCGACCTGCTCTGTGGCGTCGAGACCTTCGAGATGTTCGGCGATGATCTCATTGACGTTTTTTACTGCCTTGAGCGTGCCCTTGCCGAGATAGCGCTTTTTGTCGCCATCGCGCAGTTCCAGCGCCTCGTGCTCGCCTGTGCTGGCGCCGCTGGGGACCGCCGCGCGTCCGACAGCACCTCCTTCGAGAAGAACATCAACTTCCACCGTGGGGTTTCCGCGCGAGTCTAAAACTTCGCGCCCGACAATTGAGGCAATCAGCAAGTCATCCATGTGTAGGATGCTTAGGTAATCTAAAATTCTGTCTGGTCAAGCCATGCGCAGGGCAAATCAAACTTTTTTAACAAGCCCATGTCCTGCTTTAAGTTGGCAGACAACTCACGATCTCGGTTTGCGAAGAAAAAACCATAACGCACCCGCAGTGGCAGCAAGCGCAGCGAACAACCAAACGCCCCATGCGTTTTTATGGTCGGGTGCGTTGTCACTTCGCGTCCTGCCGTTTTCCGATTTGGAAACAGTTGTCACGTCGTTTATGGAGTTTTTTGGAACGATGCCATGATTCAGCCGTAAATCCATTAGCATCACTGCCTCATTCATCCGGTTGATACTGGAGTCTCGAGGCTGATTGTCGGCATTTTTATCAATATATGAGATGCCACGGATATTTGGACCAAAAGAGATTTAGTTGGCGAGGGCGAGATCGGCCTCGAAGTGGTTGGGGGTTTTGTAGTTGAGGGAGGAGTGGAGGCGTTGGCTGTTGTAGTAACCGTCGATGAACGCAAAGATTTCGGCGCGGGCATCCGTGGCGTTGATGAAGCAGCCGTCTTGCAGCATCTCGCCCTTGAGCGTGCCCATGAACGACTCGGTCCAGGCGTTGTGATAGGGGTTGGCTCGTGCGGACATGCTTTGGCGCGTTCCGGTGAGCCGCAGGACGTCGCGGAAGGCCCGGCTGCCGTATTGGCTGCCTCGGTCGCTGTGGAAGATCAGATCGGTGGTGTGGCCTCGGGAGGCGATGGCTTGCTTCATGGCTTCCACGACCAGATCGCTGCGCAAGTGATCGGCCAAGGCCCAGCCCACGATGCGTCGGGAGCACAGGTCGATGACCACAGCGAGGTAGAGCCACTTCTCACCACAGGGGATGAAGGTGATGTCTCCGGCCCACACTTCGTTGGGCTGGGTTGGCAGGGGCTGGTTCAGGAGCAAGTTGGGTGAGGGCAGATCTGCCCGGCCATCGCTGGTTTGCGGCACATAGGTTTTGGGCTGGATGGCAATGAGTCCTTGTTCTTGCATGAGACGGCGCACTCGGTCTGGAGCGCAGACGATGCCCTCGGCGGCCAGTTGCCTCCAGATGCGCCGGTAGCCGTAACGACGCCGATGATGATGAAAGATGGTGCCAATGGCCTGGCTCATTTGCGCGTCACTGCGCTGGCTCTCGGTGGGGACGGCAGCATGGTAGTAGCTGCTGCGGGGCACTTGGAGACTCTCGCAGATGCACCGCACGCTGTGGCCTGTGCTCCGGGCAATGACGTGGATCATTTCGCGGAGCTGGGTTGGGTTCTGGAGCCGAGGATAATCGCGGCCTTTTTTAAAATGTCGTTCTCGGCCTGAAGGCGGGCATTTTCGCGGCGCAACGCACGCAAGGCGTCCGCTTCGGACTGCTCGCCTACGGCTCGCAGTCCTGCGCTCCCGCCTTGCGTGCGTTGGCTCTGG
>JAYVZW010000144.1:0-2186 GCA_043783015.1 Verrucomicrobiota bacterium | reverse complement strand
ACAAGACACAAATCAAAATCCGGCTTGAAGGCATAGAGGCGCCAGAATCCAAGCAGGCTTTCGGAAACCGTGCCAAGCAGGAGTTGAGCGGGCTGATATTTGACAAGCAAGTTGTTATCAAGAATCACGGCGTCGATCTCTATGGTCGCACACTTGGGCGCATCATCTGCGGCAATCTCGACGTGAATCTTGAAATGGTGAAGCGCGGCTTTGCGTGACGATTCGTCAAATATTCAAAGGAGAAAGCGTTGGCGGATGCTGAAAAGGAGGCGCGGGAAGCAAAGCGCGGACTGTGGGCAGACAAGGAGCCTGTGCCGCCTTGGGAGTTTCGGAAGGCAAAGAAAGCCAAGTGATGACTCCCCGATGCACCAGAACGCAAACCTGTGCGATTGGTGGGGTGTCTAGCGTCCAGACTTGAGGCGGGCGTTTATTGTTTCTTCTGCTGCTTTCCGCCAGCGCGGGTTGGAGTTCTCCCGTTGAACTTTTGCTAAAAAATCAAAACTCCATTTTTTCATTCTCGCCCGGATCACTGCGGGGCTGTCCTGAGGGTGTCTGTTTCGATATTGGTCGCCCTGACAGATTGGGCGTTTGTGCTGGTTTCGGATCATGGTTAGGGGTTGGGGTGCTTGTTTCCGGTAAACTGCTAAAAAGGGTGTCATAGGTGTCATGCGGCGGCGGGAATGACGCGTATGACGCCCATTTTGATTATTTATTGGAAAACGTCGGGCGGATTGTTTTCTGGCCGTTCGATGACCCATTCCCTTGACTGTGGCTTCCGGCTTTTCGTGACGCGGCTATCCCTCCGCTTCGCCAGCCTGCCGAGGTAGGTTCCAGTTGCGTTGTTCCACTGGAGTAAACGGTCTGCTTCGCGCTTCACCCGGTCATCTCCAGTAAGTTCTCTCTTTAGCTGCTCCGCTGTTCCGCGCCATTCAATCGCTCCATGTTTGAACAGAACTTCGTCAGCCAGATTGAGAAGATGCGCTTCGGGACTCAAACCGTGCAACGCCTCCACAAGCTCAGGGTGATGGAAGCTGGCAACCCCATAGCGGTCATCCTTCAATGCAGCGGGCAAATCGAATTCATTCAGCAACCAGTCTGCATAAGCTGGCAGTTCTGACTTTATTCGGGCAGCGAAGTCGGCCTTTTGTTCCGCTGTGCTCATTGGCATCGGATGGCGGAATTTGTGACATCTTAGCAGAATCAACTTGTCCGCAATGTGTTCGTCGAGTGGCGGGAGCACGAGCATGGCCTCCGGGTCGTCATTCACGGAAATGCTGGTTCTCCACCAAACACGCAGATTCACGGCGTTGCGGTTCTTCGCATGGACGCTCACAACGTTATTGCCGACGCACATCTGTTTCAGGTTCGCGGCCAGTTGCAATCTCATCGCCATGCTCGTGCTCATAAACTCGTCATCGAGCACAAGGTGTTCCGTCCCGCAAATGTCTGAGTTGAACGGCGTCTGCCCCATCATGTAGCGTGCGGCTTTTCCTGCTCGCCCCCCTAGCATCGGCGTAATCACGAGGGCTTGAATGCAGCTTTTCCCGCAACCCTGGGTTCCGCAGAGTGCGATGGCCTGACCGTGTGTGTGGCTGGCATTGCGAAGCGATTTGTATGCTGCCTGCATCCAGCCATGAAAGACTGCCGCTTGAACGACTCCATGTGTGTCATCACTGCCAAAGAGTCCGTCCACATAGGCTCGAATCGTCGGCCAGTCTCCGCGAGCAGGCTCTACGAGAACCGCCTCGGATGTCACGAGAAAGCGGGTTCCGTTGTCTGAGTGATAGCCCATTTTCCGGCCTGCCACGGCTCCGGCAAAGTCCACGTCTTGATAGTTCTGCACGTTGAGCATGATCCCCTCACACTCAGAAATCTTTGCAAGCTCAGGGGGCTTTGCGCTAAACCCCTGTGAACGTAGCCAGCGTTTGAATCCGCCATCATTCAAGTTAAGCCAACGGCCTGCGGCATTCTTGAGGAGGTATTCTTTTGACGGAGTAAGGTAAAATATTTCACCCTGTCCGGCAGTGGATTGGTGCGCCTCTCGCTGGGCGGCGTTGTCGGTGTTGGAATGTTGACCATTGGTTCGATCGGCTTTCGTTGGGATTGGAATTTCCTCGGTGGTTGTTTCGGGGCAGGGTGGTTGTGGTCTCATGGGGTTATCAGGGTTTTTAGTTGGGTGTGTTGGT
>JAYVZW010000143.1:0-6615 GCA_043783015.1 Verrucomicrobiota bacterium | reverse complement strand
CGGCGGTGATGCCCCCGGCCCCCGCACGGATGATGTGTTCCGGGAACTCGACCGGAATCATGATGGCAAATTGACGCCTGATGAGTTGAAAGACGGAACGTGGTTTAAGAAACTCGACAAAAACAATGATGGTATCGTCACGCTTGAGGAGTCCTTGACCGTGATTGGCGAGAGGTTGCCGAAAAAATATTTGCCCGATGCCGATGCTCCGCCGATTACCGCCCCGGTCGAGCTTCAGGAAGGGCCGCATGTCGTGCCAGCTTCGGAGGCCGGTGTTGGTCGCATCGCGCCGGACATCAGTTTGAAGAAACTCGACGGCAACACCTTGAAACTTTCGCCAGACAAGGATGGCAAAGTCCTCGTGCTAGGTTTCTTCAGCGCGACCTGTCCCATGAGCGGGAAGCTTGGCCCGGAAATGGCACGGCTGGAAAAGGACTACGGCGACAAGCGAGTATCTTTCATCTGGCTGAGCGCGCCGCCCTCTTCGAGTGCCAGTGAGATTGCGAACTTCACCAAAAGCCACCAACTCAAGTCTCCAGTCGCCCAAGATGCAGACGGCGCGGTGGCCAAAGCGCTGCGGGCCACGACCACGACCGAAGTCTTTGTTTTCGACGCGGCACGCACGCTGATTTATCGCGGCGCAATCAATGACCAATACGGGCTTGGCTATGCGCTCGATGCGCCAAAACACGCGTTCCTGCGAGATGCGCTTGATGCCGTGCTGCGGGGCGAGACTCCTGACATAGTGGCGACAACCGCTCCAGGCTGCGCCTTGGATCTGGCTGCGGCGGAAAAAATCACTCGAACATCCGCCACTTATCACCGCGACATCGCGCGCATCATGAACCAGAATTGCGTGGAGTGTCATCGCGCAGGAGGGCTCGCCCCCTTCAGCCTCACGAGTTACGATGATTTGATCGAGCACGCTGGAATGATCCGCAAACAGATTGATCGCGGGGCGATGCCACCGTGGTTTGCCAGCAGTGCACAGTCCGGCGCCCATGCGGTTTTTGCCAATGACAGTTCACTGCCGGAGTCGGACAAGAACATGCTTCTCGGCTGGCTGAACTCGGAACGTAGTATAGGCGAGGCCCGCGATGCACCGCTGCCCCGCAAATTCCCACAGGGCTGGTTGATCGGCCAGCCGGATCTCGTCGTCCAGCTTCCCCACCCAGTTGCGATTAAGGCGGAAGGAACGATGCCCTACCAGAACATCACCGTGTCGGCGAACAATTCAGAGGATCGCTGGGTGCAGGCTTATGAAATCGTGCCGACCGACCGGCGCGTGGTGCATCATGTCATCGTGCGCATCATAGAAAAGGGCGGGCACATCTTGCGGGAAGATGGCAACGAGAGTGAGGGACTCTGGGCAGCCTATGTTCCCGGCAACAGCACCCGAATCCTTCCAGACGGCTACGCCAAGAAATTGCCAGCAGGAGCCAGCCTCCATTTTCAAATTCATTACACGCCCAATGGCAAGGCCACCGAGGACCAGCTCAAGATCGGGCTCAAATTCGCCACAAAGCCGCCACAATATATCGTCCATGTGGCCGGCATCGCGAATCCCGGTCTCCGCATCCCGCCGAATGATGCGAACCACGTGGAGACCTTCACTCGCATCTTCCCACGCGACATGATGATCAGCGGCTTCATGCCGCACATGCACGTTCGCGGTAAGTCCTTCAAATACGAGATCACCACGCCCGAGGGCAAAACGGAAACCTTGCTCGATGTCCCCCGGTTTGATTTCAACTGGCAGCTTCAGTATCGCCTCGCCCAGCCCCGGGTCTTCCCGCGCGGCAGCACCATGAAGATCACCGCAGTCTTCGACAACAGCAGCGGCAACAAGGCCAATCCCGATCCGAACAAGGCAGTCCGCTGGGGCCAGCAAACTTATGATGAAATGATGATCGGCTATGTGGAGCATTTTGTTCCCAACCGGGAGGTCAAGGTGGCCGCGCATTAGAAGTCTCCAGTTGCGAGCAATGGCATCAAAGCTTTCTTAGCTCATGCTCCGTTTTGTCCTCGTCCTTACATTGATGATCCTTCGCGCCGCGCTGGCAGCGGACGAGCGCACCATCCCGCCATCACCCGGGCCGCTTCCAGCGGGTGTCCGAGAAATCAGCATCGACGAAATCGAGAAGCTCATCCGCGAGAAGAATGATATTCCGGTAATAGACGTGCGCAGCGCCGCCGAGTTCACCGAGCACGGCCATCTGCCGCGCGCCCAACTGGTGGATTACTTCCGCATGGATTTTCTCGCCGCAGTGGGAACGTTGAAACTCGATCCCGCCAAGCCGTGCATCGTCTATTGCGCGTTGGGCGGGCGGGCGAGACGCGCAGCGGAGAAACTTGCAAAGGCGGGTTACAAGGAAATTCTTCTGCCCAGGGGAAGTTTCAAAGCCTGGAAAGATGCAGGCAAAGTCATCGTAGGTTCTCCGAAAAAGCTGGCACCTTAGACTTTCCAATTGTCTCCGGCATCTGGCATTACGCTGCTGGCGAGCCGATAAATATAAGTGCTGACTTTTTGGGTGTCGTAGGGCGGAAGCAGGCGAACCGGGGCCAGTTCATATTCGCCGCTCGCAACGTTCTCCAGCACATCCAGCCGCGCGCGGCAGTCCGAATTTACTTCCCAGACTTCGCCTTGAATGCCGATGCCGTTTTGTTCAACGGCATACAGTCCGGGATAAGTTCCACAATCCATCATGCGATAAAGCGGCTCTGTCACCGATTCTCCTACGTAAGTCTGTCCGGTCAAGTAATGCGAGTAATGCCCGCCGCGCTTAAGTGTGCCATAAACAAAGATGCGCTGTTTCATGCTGCGGATTCGGCCGAGGATGTTCCAGTCGCCGACCGCCGCTCATGCAGCCACGACTCCGTGTGATATTTCTCCACGCAAAGTTTCCGTGCCCCATCAAGCAATCTCCCTTCCGCATCCGCCTGGGCAATGACCATCGGTTCCAAAGCCAATGAGCGGGCAAAGTTCCACGCAAATCCCGGTGGCGCTTTCAAAGGCTGCAAAGTGCCCTGATGCAGGAAACACGCACGCGACCTACGCTGCGCGGCCCCGGCAATTTTCTGACCGTTGCGGACCACATCGTATCGCGCGGGTTCCGTGAAACAGACGCCCATGCCGTCACTGGTGCTGACCGGCTGAAGCAAGCAATCCGTGATGCCAGATGCCGCAAGCGCCGCGATCATGGCTTCGTGAATCTGGCGATAACTTTCACCGGCGGGCTGATCACCGAACGGATGCGCCGCAGGAACTGCGAGCGTGTAAGTCCAGTCGCCATCATGCACCACCACCCCGCCGCCCGTCCAGCGGCGCACCACGGGCCACGTGCGCATGGATTCCGGGATCACGCCAAGTGCCTGCGAGAATCCAATGCTCACCGTGGGCTCGCTCCATTGATAAATGCGCAGCCAAGGCTCCGCAGCCTGTTCCATCATGGACTCATCCAGAGCCATGTTAAGCGGGCCGGATCGCGGCGTGTTATCTTCCCAGAAGAATAATTTTTTGAGCAACATTGATGAGATGAAAATTGCATCAAAGAAACGTCGCGTCCATATCGTAAGTATTTTCATCATGAACACTCCCCTCACCCGCCGGAAGTTTATTTGTGCCACCACCGTTGCGGCGGCTGGCCTGATTTTATCGCAATGCCCGGCGCAGACTGCGAAGCCCGCGCGAAAACTCCGCAAGGGGGTGATGTATGCGACGGTGAAGATGAAGGGAACCGTGGCAGAAAAATTCAAGGGTATCCGCGAAGCCGGATTTGAGGGCGTGGAACCGATGGGCGCGATGAATCGTCAGGAGGTGCTGGAGGCGCTGCACAGTTCGGGCCTTGAGGCGGCAAGCGTTTGCTGTCACTCGCATTGGCATGATACGCTTTCAGATCGAGATGCTGCAGTTCGGAATAAAGGACTCGAAGGATTGCTGACTACGCTGGGTGACGCGAAAACTTACGGTGCCAGTTCCATCTTGCTGGTGCCGGGCGTGGTTAACAAAGACGTGTCCTACGACGATGCCTGGAAGCGCTCGCAAGAATGCATCAGCAAGGCGCTGCCACTGGCCAAGGAGCTTGAGGTGCGCATCAGCATTGAAAACGTGTGGAACAATTTTTTACTCAGTCCGCTGGAGATGGCGCGATACATCGATAATTTCAACAGCCCATGGATCGGCGCTCATTTCGACATCGGCAATGTGCTGCGCAACGGCTGGCCAGATCAATGGATTCGTATCTTAGGCAAACGCATCAACCGCCTGCACTTCAAAGAATTCGATACCGCAAAGATGAACAAGCTGGGGCCGTATGCCGGATTCGATTGCGATTTCCTAACCGGCAGCAACGACTGGCCGGCCATCGTCCGCGCGCTTGACGACGCAGTTTACACGGGCTGGTGCATAGCCGAACAGCGCATGGGCATTAATCCGGCTGACATGAAAAAGCTGACGGAAGCGATGGACAAGATCATCGCCATGTAGGCTGGATGCGCGCTACTCAGCGTTGCGAAAATCCATCACCCGCGCCCCATGCAGGGCGCGATGGGCCAGCGCCTCAAAACTGAGCGGGCCTTGAGGCTCCGCCGGATGGTGAGAGTTACGCGCGCCGACGAGCCATTCCTCGCGGAGGTATTCCGTGAGCAGATCAAGCGGAGGCATTTGAAAGAGAGCGGCAATCGCTGACCAGACGATGGCGAGGTGTCCCGTGGTTTCGCCCTGATCATGGCGTTGCCTCAAGCGACCGAGCGCGCCCTGATATTTTGCGCCGCGAGTTTGCTCCAGAAGAATGCATCCGGCGGCGATGCTGCGTTGCGCCATCGCCTCGGGCAGTTGCCGGTGCAGATCGTGGTCTCCGGACACAAGCAGCGCATCAACGCCAGCATGGGCATTTTGCCAGCCCTGCAACAAGGCGGGTGCGAGAATGCGCAAAAAAACATCATCGGTGAACCTGAGCCAGTCCGTGATCAAGCCCGGGCGATCCACCGCAGTGCTTTGGAAAACCAGCGCCTCGCTCTGGGCGCGCACACTTTGGAAAAGCCAGCGAACCCACGCGAGACTTTCAGCATGTCCAAGCCGCGCACCACCCGTATGCAGCGCCAGTGCCGCGTCAGATGTCACGACCGGTCGTTGCGGTTGGGGGAACTTTGTGATCATGTGCGTCTCGAACTTTAGCGTTGCCTGTCCGCAGGAAAACCTAAAACTCCATCACCACGTCATGTCGCTTGACAAACCGGCCACCACCTATCTTTGCCAGCGCTGCGGCAACTGCTGCCGCTGGCCGGGCGACGTGATCGTGACGGATGCAGAGGTCAAGGCCATCGCTGCCCACGAGGGGCTGGGTGAAAATGACTTCATTCAGCGCTTCACCCGTCTCAGCGCGAACCGGAAGCATCTCTCGCTCATCGAAAAGGAAGATGGCTCGTGTGTTTTTCTCGATGGGAAGAACACTTGCGCCATCCAGCGCGTGAAACCGGAGCAATGCCGTGGATTCCCCAATCTCTGGAAATTTGATGGTTGGCGGGAGATTTGTGAGGCGATTGAAGTTCCGGGCGAAATTGGATCATAATGGGGGCGATTGTGCGGTTGAAGTCGCCCGAAAAACGCGTCTGTAACCAAACGGCGCACATCCCGTTAAACCCCGAAAATTGTTAACAATTAACCTTGCTTAATCACAAGGAAAATCAATAATTGGCCATAAATTCCAGCATGTTTTACACTCCGTCATTCCGATGACTCTGAAAAATCAGAAAATTGCAGTTCTAAAAGGCGGCCCCGGCTCCGAAAGGGCGGTGTCTCTCAAGTCTGCGGAAAGTGTCATTGAAGCCCTGATTTTGCTGGGCGCGGTAGTTTGTGACGTGGATGTTACATCGGCTGCAGTCGCGGTGCCGGAAAACACGGTGATCGCGGTGAACATGATCCATGGGACTTTCGGCGAGGACGGTCAGTTGCAGAAGATTCTCGAAGATCGCGGTATCCCCTACACCGGTGCCGGAGCGGAATCGAGCCGGGTGGCTTTCGACAAGCTGCTGAGCAAGGAAAAATTCAGCGCCGCCGGAGTGCCCACGCCGCGCAGCCAGAAATTGAAGCTCGATAGCAGCGAGACTTTGAACTTGAGCCTGCCAGTGGTCGTGAAGCCACCGCGCGAAGGATCCAGCGTGGGGGTGCACATTGTGCGCACTGAATCCGAACTGGTCGGTGCGTTGGATGACGCGAAACGTTTTGGCGATGAAACCTTGGTGGAAGAATTTATCGAGGGCAAGGAACTCACGGTCGGCGTGCTCGGAGGAGTCGCGCTACCGGTCATTCATATTGAACCGGTGAGCGGCTTCTACGACATTAACAACAAATACCCGTGGATGGGCGGATCTGGGAAAACGAACTATCACTGCCCCGCCGCCCTGGATGAGCGCACGACCAAACGCGTGCAGGATGCCGCGCTGACCGCGATGGATGCCGTGGGTGTGGAGGTTTATGGTCGCGTGGACATCATGCTCCGCAACGACGGCGAACCATTTGTCCTGGAGATCAACACCATTCCTGGCATGACCGTCAGCAGCCTGCTGCCCAAGGCCGCGCGCGCGGCCGGCATCGAGTTTCCGCAACTTTGCCAG
>JAYVZW010000142.1:0-2195 GCA_043783015.1 Verrucomicrobiota bacterium | reverse complement strand
TTCAATCGCGATATCCGCCCGATCCTTTCCGACACTTGTTTTCACTGCCATGGCTTCGATGAAAAAGAGCGCAAGAGCGGTCTGCGTCTTGACGTCAGGGACGATGCCCTGAAGCCCGCCAAGTCCGGCGCGGTGGCCATCGTGCCCGGCAACATCGACAAAAGCGAACTCATCGCCCGTGTCATGACTACGGACGAGGACGATCTCATGCCGCCGACGAAATTGCACAAGCCGCTCTCGCAGCAGCAGAAGGATTTGTTGAAACAATGGATCGCCGAGGGCGCGGAGTATCAGGGGCACTGGGCGTTTATCACCCCCAAGACACCGGCTGTTCCGATAATTCAAAATTCAAAATTCAAAATTCAAAATCCCGTCGATTCATTCATTCTCGCCCGCCTGGAGAAGGAGGGTTTACAACCATCACCGGAGACAGATCGCGCGACTTTGATTCGCCGTGTATCGCTCGACCTGACCGGACTACCGCCTGCGCCAGAGGAAGTGGATGCGTTCTTAAATGACAAATCGGAGAACGCTTACGAGAAAGTTGTGGACCGCCTGCTCACATCCCCGCACTACGGCGAGCAGATGGCGCGGCAGTGGCTCGACTTTGCGCGTTATGCTGACAGCCACGGCTTCCAGACCGACAGCAGCCGCCAGATGTGGCCTTGGCGCGACTGGGTGATCAAGGCATTCAATGATAACATGTCTTTCAACGAGTTCACCGTGCAGCAAATCGCCGGTGACCTGCTCCCGAACGCAACCCGTGACCAGATCATCGCCACGGGCTTCAACCGCAACCACCGGCTCAATGGCGAGGGCGGAATCATCGCCGAAGAATGGCGTGTGGAAAACATCATCGACCGGGTGGAGACGATGAGCTTCACCTGGCTGGGGCTGACCATGAACTGCTGCCGCTGCCATGACCACAAATATGATCCCTTCACGCAGCGCGATTTTTATTCGCTCTTCGCTTTCTTCAATAATGTGCCCGAGAGCGGCACCATCGAGGGGATGAGCAATCGCAGCGGAGGAAATACACCGCCGACGATCGATGCTCCGGATCCGGAGCAGGAGACGAAGCTCGCGAAGCTCAACGCAGTTCTGAATGCTGCACAGCAGAGTGTTGCAGAGGCGGTTAAGACCATGCCGAATCTCATGGCTGAATGGGAGGTGAAGGCGCTCTCGCAGGCATCCGAAGAAAAAAGCCCATGGGACTTGATTACGCCGGAGTCCGTAAGTTCACAGGGCGGCGCGACGATGGTGCGTCAGGACGACGGCAGCTATCTCGCCACCGGCACCAATCCGGCAAAGGATGATTACATCATCACCGTAAAGATCCCGGACGCGCCGGTGAGTGCTTTCCTCTTGGAGTGCCTGCCGGATGCAAGCCTGCCGAATCAAAGCCTTGGTCGTGCGCCGAATGGAAACTTCGTGCTCGAAGAATTTGAAGTTGATGTCGTGACGGCGGAGAACGCGGGCAATCCGGTGCAGGCGAAGATTGTGAATGCACAGGCGAATTATTCGCAGAAGGGTTACGAGATTGCCAACTTGCAGCACGAACCGGCTGCGAAAGGACGTAAAAAGCCCGCGAATCGCGGCCCAGGCTGGGCGATTGACGGCGATACCAGGAAGGAAGCGAGCAAAGCGATGTTCGTTCTGGATCAGCCCGCGCCCGCAGGCTCAAAGGTGACGATCACTATGAAGCACGGCTCGCAGTTCAGTCAGCATAACATCGGACGCTTCCGGCTCTCCGCGACCACTTTGCCTGCAAACTTGGTGAAACTCCAGGGTAAATCCGATTTCGCTGCCGTGCGTGACATTCTAAATACACCGGCGGCGAAACGCACCGCGAAGCAGAACGGCGAAGTGGAAAAATATTATCGCACGGCCGTCGCGATTCCGGTGCGTGATGCGGACAACGCGCTTGCTGCTGCTCAGAAGGCGGTGGAGAATTTCGAGAAAGAATTGCCAACGGTGATGGTCATGAAGGAAATCGACAAGCCGCGTGACGCGTTCGTCCTCAAGCGTGGCGAATACGACAAGCCAGCGGACAAGGTGAGCATGGCCACTCCCGCCGTCTTGCAGCCCATGCCGCAGGGCGCGCCGCAAAACCGTCTCGGACTTGCCCAATGGCTTGTTGACCCGGCAAACCCGCTGACCGCACGAGTGTGGGTGAACCGCACTTGGGAGAAATT
>JAYVZW010000141.1:0-2200 GCA_043783015.1 Verrucomicrobiota bacterium | reverse complement strand
CGAAAAGATGCCCGGACAACAGCGATGCGACGAGGCAGACAGAAATGGTTTTCATGTGGTGATTGACGAGGGTGGAGTTGATGACCCTGCCCTGCAAGGAGGGTAGTTAGTGACTGCCGCAGGCAAGGTGATACGACTGATACTGCGCATTCTCCGCTCGATTTCAAAAAATACACACTGACTCCGGCCAGCAAACCGGAAACTCCTTGCGCAGATCATCATTCTGATTCAGAGACAATGCTCCTTCATTTCAACAGCATGTCCACTCCCACACTCCCCGCCGTCCGTCCGTCCGAACTTGGAAAGCCTATCTATGTCGGCTCCGTGCAACACCTCTATGCCGTCCCCGGCCGCGAGGACTTGATGGTGTGTGAAACAACGAACGCGGGCAGCGTCTTCGATGTGGGCAGCATCTTTGACATCCCCGGCAGCGATGTGAGCCGCGCGACGTTCCGCCACGCGCTCTACACGCGCATGGGCAAGCGCGAGACTTGGACCAACGTGCGCGATGCCATCGTGGCTGCGGCTGAAAAAAGCACGGACATCACTGACCGCAATTTCTTGGAAGACCTCCAGCGCGGCGTCTTGGAAACGATGCTCCGCGAAGGTGCGCGCACACATCACATCGGAATGCTCGACGCGCAGAGTGGAGAGGTTTGCACCGATGGCACGCCCAAGATCCCGAGCACGTTCAATGTCGTGCGTCGTTTCCCCGTGATGAAGCCGGTGCAGAAGCAGTTCCTCGGCGGCTTCGTGTATGACTACGCGATGTTTCCACAAGCTGCGACTTACGTCATCCCGCTGGAATACATTGTGCGTTTTGGCATCACCGGCGGCTCATCCGTGTTGAAAAAATACAGCTGCCTCACCGACTCCGGCAAGAAGGCCTACGAAGCCGAACTCGGCCTAACGCAACCGATGCAGGCCTGGCAGTTCCTGCCGCGTCCCATTTTCGATCTTACCAGCAAGCACGAGCCTGAAGACCGCAACGTGAGCAAACAGGAAGCGCTGCTCATGAGCGGACTGGAGGGCGAGGCGTTCATCAGCACCGTGAAGATGAGCATCCTCGGTGCTTGGGCTGTGAGGCAGTTGCTCGACGAAATCGGCTTGCTGCTCTGGGACATCAAATGGGAGTTCGCCGTGGACAATGGCGACTTTATTTATGTGGACACCATCGACACCGACAGCTTCCGCGCCACCAGCTTCCTCGAAGCCGACGGCAAGAAGCTCGTGCTGCACTATAACAAGCAAGCCATGCGCGACTATTACAAGATCGTTCACGCCGACTGGTTCGCGGGCGTGAACAACGCGAAGAAAGAAGCGCAAAAGACCGGCACGCCCTTCAAGCAACTTCTCAAAGATGGACAAGCCGCTGGCAAATGGCCGAACACGCCGGTCGTCGCCGACGACTTCCTTGCCCTCCAAGCGAAGAAGATGGATCTCATCCGCCAGCACGTGCTCGCTGAAACGCCTGCCGACAAAGTGAGGTCCGGCCTCGCGGAAGTCGGTGCCGCAGAAGTGGAGTTCTACAAGAAGCGCGGGCTTTTTGAGGAATATGCGAAGGCGAATGGAATTTAACCTTGATTTGGACATCGGCAATTTCACGCAGATGAAAGGTGCTTTCACGACGCAGCTTCCGTAAAGTGTAAGAGTGGTGGATTGACAGCTAAGGGTTACTTGAGTTACGGATACAGTGTGCTCGAATCCATCAAACACGAAGTCTGCGCCGCGAACCGTGCGCTGG
The DNA here is from genome assembly GCA_043783015.1 of Verrucomicrobiota bacterium. Taxonomy (GTDB): domain Bacteria; phylum Verrucomicrobiota; class Verrucomicrobiia; order Verrucomicrobiales; family Verrucomicrobiaceae; genus VFKE01. The sequence continues at coordinate 456 of JAYVZW010000141.1, read as the reverse complement.
AGTCCAGCGGGTTGGTGAAACTGACCTGGGGCAATGTTAGCGGGATTGACCGCACATCAGGCCATTGGTGTATCAAGCCCAGCGGCGTGCCTTATGCGGACTTGCAGGTGGAGGACTTGGTGGTGCTGGATATTGATGGCAAGATCGTCTCCGGCAAGTTGCGACCTTCGTCTGACACCAAGACCCATCTCCATCTCTATCGGGAGTTTTCTGAGATCGGCGGCATTACGCACACCCACTCGCCATATGCCACCATGTTCGCGCAGGCCTCACGTGATTTGCTTTGCTTCGGCACCACGCACGCAGATCATTTTTACGGAACGGTGCCGGTCGCGCGGGATCTGACCAAGGCCGAGATCGAAGAGGACTACGAGCACCACACTGGCGTGGCCATTGTCGAATGCTTTCGTGAACGTGGATTGAAGCCGCTGGAGATGCCCGGCGTCTTGCAGGCGC
>JAYVZW010000140.1:0-6648 GCA_043783015.1 Verrucomicrobiota bacterium | reverse complement strand
CAGAGGATGCAGAGCGTGAGCGATCCCTTCCTGGGCTGGACGACGATGCAGAACCGTTACTATCTGGTTCGACAACTTGCCGATCACAAGGCCTCGCTTGATCCTCAAGACTTGAAGCGCGGGGTGCTCTTGGATTACTCGAGGGTTTGCGGCGAGGTCCTGGCCAAGTCCCACGCGCGCGCAGGTAACGCTGGAATGCTTGCAGGTTATTGCGGTAACTCCGACAAGCTTGACAAGGCAATTTCATTATTCGCACAAGCCTATGCCGATCAGACGGAGCGGGATTACGCGACATTCATGAAGGCCATCAGGTCCGGCAAGATAAAGGCCGAAAAGGTTACGTTTTGAGGTCATGTTAGAGCAATCAAGACTGCGGAAAGCCGTGAAGCGCCCTTGGGCAAGAGGATTTGCTTTCGTTTGCTGTGCATCACGAAGCCTTGATGGCAACTGCACGATTCAACGTAGTCGAACTAGATCATTTTAAATAATACTATAGCCACAAGAAGCAAACCAACCGCGAGTATCATTGGGGGGCTTTTGCGAGGGCTAAGCCGATTGCCTGGTCGAGGTCCTCGGGAGTTCGCACTTCGGCGCTGCGCAGCAGGACTTTGACCTTGCTCCACATCCTCTCACTCAATATTTTTGCTGATTTATATTAGTAAATGGTATGAGTGGAGAGCGAGAGCGTCGGATTGGGAAATTCTTGTGCGATAATTTTCTGTGCGACAGCGAGATCCACGTTCGCCTTCCCGGCGAGAAGGTCACAGTTTCGCTCAAAAGAAATGCGCCGCGCTTCGACGAGGCTCAGCGCCTCTGGTAGTCACAACACAACTTACGCAGGTTGTGCGTTTTCTGCATGTCGAGCGTGGGTGCTTCGACATGTCAGGCTTCGCCTTACATGCAGATCCTCCGGCTCGTCTGGGCACCATCGCCGTGATCACCCTACGCATCGGTGCTTCGCTAGTGGGGGAGCTTTCGCGTAAAATGCTCTGATGGGCTTCATTGGACTTCTGGTGATGCCGATTTCACTTCGCTCTTTTCTAATGACTCAGTGCACCGTGTCTATCGAAGGACGGGGATTGAACTGGCGCAGTGCCCTGTCAACCGCTTCGGTCACGACTGGGTCAAACGAATATGCCTGACGCAGTTCGCTCAGGCGAGTGACGCCGGAGGTCGAAGCACCACGAAGGAAATCCATGGTAGCACGGGCGATTTCCGCATCGGCCGTGCGCTGGCCCTCCCATGTGAGTTGCGCAAGCGTGGCACGGATGAGCGGCACGCTGCATGATTCGCGAGCCACCTTGAGAAACGCGAGCCACCAAGATTGCTGTCCGGCCGTGTCTTTTGGAAACTGCAGTGGCACGGCCTCATCCGGCCGCAGCACGGGAATGCGCGGGATGCCGTCCCGCACGCATTGCGCTGAGGCAATGACTGGCGGCGCATCAAAAAGGAGGAAGTGGGTGAATCCTGCCTGCTCGCCGATGCCCTTTGCCGTCTGGTTCCACTCACCATAGGGCCAGCAAAAAATCGTGGGCGGGCGGAAGCCGTGCTCCATCAGCTTGCGTCGGCTGGTAATCATGTCGAGCCGGACACGGCGGAGGTATTCGTCATTGGTTTCGGTGCGGTTGTATTCCTTAAGAAACTGGCGGGTGACAAACGCGGGCTTTTCATCTTGGGCGGCCGGATTTTCTGCAGCTTGATAATGCATCGCGTCGGAGTGGGAGACGACCTCGACGAGGTTCGTCGCATATAGCTCCTTCGCCTCGTCCCACGTAAGGTCAGGATCAGACACACCGCGTTCATCAGTGCTGTGACGTTCCTTTCCCGTCTCCGCGAGCCAGTCGGTGACGAGAGCGAGGGTGTAGGGGAAGTTATATTTCGCCGCGCATGGATGGAAAAGTCGCTTCACGCTGAGCGAGCCGTCATCGAGCGTGAGGATGAGCGGACGCGGTGGAAGAAAAGACGGATCGTGCGTAATGAGATAACCTTGAAGCCGCGAGAGCGGGCAGACGTTTAAGCCCGAGTCCTTAATGAAACGGAACAGTGCTTCCAGGTAGTCCGTGGTGCACTTGTAAAGATACACCTGCGATCCTGCGGGCCCCTCCAAGAAGGTGTGAAACGCGAGCACCGGTGCGACGGGATCATCGCCTTGAGCGGCAAGCGCGCCCCTTTTGTAAAGCTCGGCAAGGCACACGATCGACCACACGGAACTGTCCTCGGGGAACTCCTTTGCTTTCAGAGCACGCGCGGAGGCACTGGGACTTGATGGCACCGGTTTGATCTCCGAGGAGCTGACACGATCAAGCTTTGCCGGTGGTTCATAGCCGAAGAGTTGCCTCGCGGATGTGCTCGTTTTCACGAGGGACTGAATCTTTTCAAAGGTTCGCTGCTCCCAGCTTCCAAACGTGAACCAAGAGACGCCGCCGCATACGCCCGACGGCACATGATCCAGAGCGCGCGTGATTTCCTCAATTCGCGAATCAATGCCCAGCGCGGGCCATTGGGCGGTGCCGTTTGCCAGTTCTCGATGCTGCTGCAGGACGCGATCGCCGACCCACTCGGGCATCAACTTCCAGTCGTTCCAGTAACCCATGGGCTGAAGAAAGTCGAGACCCGCGCGGCCCAGCATGGGATAGCACTGGCTGGCTTCGGAAAACTGCCATGGCAGGAGGAACGCCCCCCAGCGTGTGCGCGGATGGCGTGTGCGCATTTCTTGCGTAATCTGCCCCACCCAGTCAGCAATGAGCCGTGCCCGCATCTCATACCAGCGAGCTTTTGTGTAACCATTGTCAAGCGCATCCGGTGTCCACTCCATACGATGCTGCCGTGCGAACTCGGCACCGAGCGGCCCCTTGATACCAGCCTGCCATCCGTCGTAACGCAACCAGTCGAGCGAAACCCCATCGAAGTCATAAGTCTCCAGCAACTTCGCCAGCAGCGCGGCCTGCCGTTCACGCACCTCCGGAAAAGCAGGGTCGACAAATTTTTCTTTCCGTTGGTTGGAGTAAGCCGCCGCCGGAAAAAGCTCCGCCGCATGTGAGTCATGGAAGCATGGCCACCAAGCCCACACTTCAATGTGCTTCTCCCTCGCCTTTGCGAGCATCTCACGCAACCACGAACCATCCTCCCAACCGACTGCCGTTTTCTCACCCGGAAGCGGCAGAAGCAGGTCGCCGGATTGCAATGTCGCGCCAGTGCGCGCACTGTGGAAGTTGTCCTCGTCCTGTTTCACGAGAAGATCGATGCGCTGGAAACCAAAAGCCTCGCATTGGTTCAGCAGCCAGACCCATCCGCCTTTGGTGACGTTTTCCGTGGTGCGCACAATGATGCCTTGCGGAATGCCAGTGCCGGGGATCCGGCCTGAATTCGACGTTGTATCGTCCGCCGACAACAATGGCACGAAATGCAGAAGTAGCGCGAAGCTGCTGAACCATGTGAAATGCGTCATGGCTCAGGACTTTGACCGAGGATCGAAGAACTCCTCGGAAGGATAGCGCGTAAATACAGTCGGATCAGCGAGCACGGCTTCCACTTCGCCTCCATCTTTCTCCGCTGTGGGCACCCATCGTCCGCGATCCCGCCGCAGGACACCGCGCGTGAAACCGGCGATGTAGCTCGTGAAGAGCACCAGCCAGAAATAAACCAGGTAAAACGGTGACAGCAAGATCATCAGCGGATAGCGCCGCCACGGGCCGCGATCAATCAAGATGCCCACCATGATCTGAGTGCCGAAAGCTGCCGCACAAAGGCATAAAGTCAGTGTGTGATGTTGCAGCCAGCCGCCGAGAGTTGCCAGAGTCCAGTTAGTGTCAGCCACGTGTGAAAGCAAGGTTCCGGCAATAAGCCACATCCACACCGCACTAAGCACGGCCACAACAGCAACGGGCAAATGTCGGGCGCGCCATTGAAATGCACCAAACAGATGCTCCCTGAGCGCACGCCCCATGCCGCTGCTCCAGCGTCGGCGTTGCAGCCAGAGCGACTTCCAGCAGCGGGCCATCTCCACGCGCGCGCTCCAGCGGGGGTCGTAACTGATGCGCCAGCCAGCGGCCTGCATGCGCCAGCTCAGATCAATGTCCTCCGCGCTTGTCTCCTCATTCCAGCCGCCGCATTGTATAAGCGCCTCCCGCCTATACGCCACCCATGCGCCGGACACGGTCGTGAGCCCGCCCCACAGTTTTTCCGCGCATTTTACCATGCAGATAACGGCGAGATAATCAATGGCTTGCAGAAGCTGAACAAAGCTTTCCACGCATGCCGGACGAATTTTCCCAGTCAACGCACCGAGCGATGGTGAGGTGGTGAATTGCGCAAGCATGCGCGACCAGTCCACCGTCTCCGCCATCGTGTCCGAATCAAGGCACACGACGATCTCAGAACTCACTAGGCGCAAGGCATAGTTCAGAGCCGCCGCCTTGCCCACATTAAACGGCAGGCGCACCATACGCACGCCCTCGGGTAGGGCTGCTACGTTGGTGGCGCTCGTTTGCGGCGGACTGCCATCATCAATGATCACGATCTCATCTGGACGAGGCGTCGCTTCCGCTAGGCTTCGCACCGTTCGCAGCGCGGCCTCTGGGCAGCCATAAAAAGGCACGAGCACGCAAAAGTTCGGTGCCTCTCCGGAGTTTCCCTTTCGCTGCGGGCGCAGCGCACCAAGCGCGAGCGAAGTAGTCGCCGAGAGCGACCAGATGGCACTGAGAAGAAAGGGGAAAGAGGTCAGAAAAAGACCCGTCGCGCCAAGAGAGCCGTCGAACATGCCACGTAGTTCATCATGCCAGAGTTGCGGAAGCCGGGAAAAGAATTCGATGATCATTGCTCGGTCAATTTAGAAGGTGCAGGCAACACCAATGCGCGTCGTGCGGTCGGTGAAGCTATTGAGTGTGGCATCATCGCGGGACTCGTCCGCGTTGACACGCTGGAGGTGTGCGCTTCCGTCCAAGAAGACGCTGAAATGTTCACTGACGATGAATTCGACACCAGCTTCAAAGACATATTCCCGGGCGTTCAACCGGTGACCGGGAACATTGATATTTGCATCACGTTTACCGGACCAGACCCACTCCGTCTCTGCTGAAAGCTTTAGCTTCCACGGGCCAGAATCCCACCGCAACAAGGCCTGCACGCCAACGACACCGGCATTGTAGTAACCATTAGTCAAATCAAAGTTCCCGCCTCTGGATGCTTCCAATTCGAACTGCCACCCTGCGCCAAGTTTCCATTTGCAGCCAGCGAGCAGACGTCCTTCCAGCGTGGAGAGGTCGGAGGGATTGCCGGGCACCTCAACATCCGGTGGCCGCACACGGTATCGTTGAAAATCCCATTTCGTCCCAACGCTCCAAGCCAATGCTTCACCGACCTGACGTTCGAAGGCAGCCTTCGATGTGAACTGGAAATTGTCCTGAGGCGCGCTGTCAAACCATTGGGCATCCACACCCCCCTCCCAGGTGAACTGTTCCTTGTCTGCCAGTTTGCGTTCCAAGTCCCAGCCCGCGCCAGCGCTCCAACCCGGCTCCGAGTGTTCCGTCAAACGTGTGAAAGGGCTATGAATGCGCTCACGGTATCTTGCGCCATGCGCATTCAGTGTGAGGGTCGTCGCATCATCATCGATTACGCGCCATGCAAGGCCCGGCTTGGCGAGGTATTCATCTGCTTCGCTATAGCCGTAAAAACTTTTCCACGCACCTTCGAGGGTCACTGACCATGAGCTTCCACTGCCTAGCGGGATGGTGTCCTCAATCGTGGTCTCCTGAAACCAAGCTCCAGTCGCGGGTTCGCGACGATCGTTGACTTCAAAAATGTTTGACTCGAAGCCAGCGCTTGCCTTGATGCTCAGCGAACCTGCCTCTCTGTGCATATCGGCAAAATCATCCGCTTGGTTCCAAGCATGAACTACAACGCCCTGCATCAGGCAGAACAAGGTGCCAATCCGAACAAGGGTGCAGACCCTTGCGGTGACGCCGTTGCTTCTGATGTCCAAGAGGCGCATTTTGGTTGGAGATATAACGGGAAAGGCACCATATACAGGCACTATTCTCGGGTGGGAAATCTTACAGGATGCTAAAGTAAGGAGAAAATTATCATATAATAGACGCACGCCTGATTAATGCAAGTCAGAAGCGGGCATTTGGATATTTTACATACCATTTAAGAGTTTAAATCAGCAAAACGGGTCCAGAGGAAGCGTTTGTTTGATCATTGAGCCAAGGATGCAAGACCAGACTGAAGATTCGTTTGGCGTCGCTCCAAAAAGGACGAAGGAACGCTGTGAGGGCTTCTTCGAGGGCGTCGAGGGTGGCGAAGACCTTGTTGGCAATCGCATCAGGCAGCTGATCCAATAGGCCCTCAATGGGATTGAGTTCGGGACTGTAGGCAGGCAGCTTGATGATGCGCACGTTCTCCGGTAGCAGGGGCGAGTGGTCCTCAGGATGGAACCCGGCGCCGTCGTAAATGACCACATGCACCGAACCGGGATCATGCCGGGCGATCTGCTTGAAGAACTCCGCAGTGATCTGGGTGTTCACTGTGGGCACATAAGCAAACTCACTGCCGGCCTTGCCCACTTCCAGCGCTCCGATGACGTATTGCCATTCATACTTCTGCTGATGGGGCACCACCACGCGCACGCCGCGCAACGACCACACACGA
>JAYVZW010000139.1:0-6658 GCA_043783015.1 Verrucomicrobiota bacterium | reverse complement strand
GTCCGCACATGGCCCGGGCTGTTGAGGAAGGCAGCGACATCAGCATCCTCACATCCGACAATCCGCGCACAGAAGACCCAAGACAAATCATGGAGGATGCCCGCAAAGGTTTTTCCAAATCCTCCCACACGCTTATCGAAGACCGCCGCCAGGCCATCCTCGCCGCCATCAAGAATGCCGACGATGGCGATCTGATTCTCATCGCGGGCAAAGGCCATGAAACCTATCAAGAAATTCAGGGTGTGAAACATCCTTTCGATGACCGCAAGGTCGCACGCGGCTATCTCAACCAACGGCGGGAGGAATGGAGATGAAACCGGTTACACTCCAGACTGCCGCTGAATTTTGCGAAGGCAAACTTCTTGCCGGCGACGGCTCGCAGATCGTGAGCCGCATCAACACGGACTCGCGCAACATCCTGCCCGGTGATGTCTTCGTCGCCCTTGTTGGAGACAAATTCGACGCTCATGATTTCATCAGGCAAGTGGTGCACGCAGGCGTTGCTGCGGTGATCGTAAGTCGTGCGCCAGAGAATGCAGCATCGCTCGGTTGCGCCGTGATTCTGGTGAAGGACACACTGCTGGCCCTGCAAAAGCTCGCGTGTCATCAGCGCCGCCTCATAAACCCACTGGTCATCGGCATCACTGGCAGCAATGGCAAAACATCCACCAAAGACTTCACTGCGGCGGCCATGTCCGGCCAATATCGCGTCTGCGCCACGACGGGAAATTTGAACAATCACATCGGTCTGCCGCTGACCATTCTCGGCATGAACGCTGAACAAAATTGCGCGGTGCTCGAGATGGGCATGAATCACGCCGGTGAGATCGCAGCTCTGGCCGCCATCGCCGAGCCGAACGCCGCCATCATCACGAACATCGGCGTGGCGCACATCGAAAATCTCGGTTCACGCGAAGCGATAGCGCGTGAAAAAGGCGCGCTGGCCGAGGCGGTTCCCGCTGACGGACTCGTGGTGTTGCATGCCAATGATGAATTCACTCCTGCCATTCAGTCGCGTTGCCGCGCAAAAGTGCTCACCGCCGGAGTGAATCGCGGAGACGTGAAGGCAACCATTCTGGAGAGCGCCGCGCAAGGCTCGCGCTTCAATCTCGACTTCGCGGGAAGTTCCCGCATCGATGCCTTCCTGCCTTTCCCCGGCGAGCATATGGTCGCCAACGCCGCCCTTGCCGCCGCTTGCGCCTGGCATCACGGAGTTTCACCGGAAGCCATCGCCAGCAATTTGGGGCGCGCGAATCTGTCCAAGGGACGGGTGCAGGTGAAAACTGTGCGCGGCATTATTTTCCTCGACGACTCCTATAATGCGAATCCCGATTCCATGAAGGCTGGCATCAGCACGCTTGCCGGGATGAAAACCCGAGGACGCAGAATTGCGGTGCTCGGGCGCATGGGAGAACTTGGCACCCATGCAGCGGAGGGTCACCGCGAAGTGGGCGCATTCGCCGCCAGGACCGGCCTCGATGCGGTTTTCACCGTCGGCGAGGAAGCCGCGCAGATCACTGACGCCGCGTCCGCCGAACGCCCGGACATGACATTGAAGAACTTCACCGACCGCGCGCAATGTGCGGCAACGCTCCGCAACTGGCTGCGCGAGGGCGACGCTGTTTTGCTCAAAGGCAGCCGTTCGGCCGGCATGGAGCAGGTGCTCGAATATCTCGAATCCGCATGATTTACTGGCTTACAGAACAAAGGCACGGGCTTGGGGGGGACAGCTTTTTGCTGAAGCTGCTCAACCTGATGCATTATCACACCTTCCGTGCGGGAGCGGCATGCCTTACAGCCTTCATCTTCTCGCTGGTGTTCGGCGGCAGTGTCATTCGCAAGCTCATCTCCCTGAAGATTGGCCAGCCCATCCGCACCCAGGAGGAAGTTCACCGGCTCTTCGAACTGCACGGCAGAAAGGCCGGGACACCCACGATGGGCGGCGTGTTGATCATCGGCACTTTCTTGGTTGCAGTGCTTTTGTGGGCCGACTGGGGCAACAGCCTGGTCTGGATTTGTCTGGTCACAACTCTATTGCTGGGTGCCCTTGGCTTCTGGGATGACTACGAAAAAGTGGCGCGCAAAAACTCCAAAGGAGTCAGCGCCCGCCTCAAGCTTGCGTGGCAGTTTACCGTGGCCATTGTTGCTTCCGTCTTCCTCGCCTACGCCCTTCCCAGCGGGTCACTCGTGAATGCGAACAGGGTGCTGCATACTGAAACGGAAGATATCAGCAAACCCAACACGACCACGGAAACCACCGTCGTGAGCGAGACAAAAAGACCTGTCAGCTATCGCGCCCTCATTGTTCCATCGTTCAAGGAACCGCTGGTCGATGACATGGGCTGGATGACCGTCGTTTTATTCTCCCTCATTATCGTTGGCGCATCGAATGCAGTGAACCTGACTGATGGGCTTGACGGCCTCGCCTCAGGCTGCTCCATCAGCACGGGGCTGGCCTACACAATCTTCGCTTACCTCGCGAGCAACATCAATTACGCCCGCTTCCTCTTCATCCCCTATTTCCCGGAAGCGGATGAACTCACCATTGTCGCCATGGCCATGGTCGGCTCGTGCTTCGGCTTTCTCTGGTTCAACTGCCAGCCCGCGCGCATGTTCATGGGCGACACCGGGTCCCTCGCGCTGGGCGGCTGCATCGCCACGCTGGCCATTGGCTGCAAACAGGAACTGACCCTGCTGCTCGTCGGCGGCGTGTTTGTCATGGAAGCGCTCTCGGTCATCATCCAGGTGGGCAGCTTTAAAATGCGCGGCAAACGCGTCTTCCGCATGTCGCCCATTCACCACCACTTCGAACTCGGAGGCTGGCAGGAAAGCCAGGTCGTCGTCCGCTTCTGGATGCTCTCGCTCATCTTCGCCATGGTCGGACTCGCCACATTAAAAATTCGTTGAACATGAATCCAACCAATCAAACCATCGCCATTCTCGGAGCCGGTCGCAGCGGACTGGCAGCCGCGCGTCTGGCCCACGCCATTGGTGCGAGGCCGGTGGTGTTTGACACAGGTTCTCCAGCTAAACTCGTGAACGACCTGGCAAAACTTCACGCGGAAAATTTCTCCACCGTGACCGGGATTGATGACGCCAGGCTGTCCGCAGCACAAGAGAAATTTGACCTCGTGGTGACCAGTCCGGGCATCGACGCCTCATGGGAGCTGCCGCGTCTTTTCACAACACGCGGCATCCCGCTCATTGGCGAGATTGAGTTTGCCTGGCGGCATTTGCAGGACACGCCCATCGTCGCCATCACCGGCACCAACGGTAAAACCACCACCACGGAACTGATCGAACGCATGTTCGAGGGTTGCGGTCGCCGCACCATCGCCTGCGGCAATTACGGGCACCCGCTTTGCGAGGTTGCCGTTAGCGGTGTCCGTTATGATGTCCTCACTGTTGAGATCAGTTCCTTCCAGTTGGAAACCATCACTTCCTTCCGTCCGCATGTCGGCATCTGGCTGAATTTTGCGCCGGATCATCTGGACCGCTATCCCAACATGGATTCGTATTTCAATGCCAAGCGCCGACTCTTTGATTACATGACGAGGGATGATGTCGCCATCATCCGTGCGGGCGAGCCATTGAATCATCTCAAACCTGAAACCATCACCTTCTCCACCACGCCCGATGTCGGCGCTGACTACACCTTAAAGGGAGATGCCATTCGTTTCCACGGAGACAGTATCGCCTCCGTTGCGGATCTGCCCTTGCACGAGCCGCATAACATCGAGAACGAAATGGCCGCCCTGGCCGCAGGCCGCGCGCTCGGACTGGGCTTCCCAGAAATGACCCGCGCGCTTCGCGGCTATGAACCCGCGCGGCATCGCTGCGAAATCGTGCGTGAGCATCAAGGGCATCTTTACATCAACGACTCCAAGGCCACGAACCTCCACGCGGTGGAAAGTTGCCTGCATTCCCAGAAAACGCCGGTGGTGCTCATTGCCGGAGGCAAGGAAAAAGGCATCGACTACACCCCCTTCCGTCCGCTGCTAAAGGAGAAAGCCACCGCGCTCGTCGCCATTGGGGAGATTGCCGGGAAGCTCTGTGATTTGTTCGCCCATGACGTGCCCTGCCACCGCGCTTCGAGCGTGGCTGATGCCGTGAACATCGCCACGTCCCTCGCGCGCCCCGGACAAGCCATCATCTTTTCACCCGGCACCTCATCATTCGACATGTTCACCGGCTATGCGGAACGCGGCAACGCCTTCCGTGACGCCGTCCTCTCACTCAACTGATCCCGACAACACCAACACCATGAAAACACAAACAACATCATCCAAGTCCGAGTTCAAAAACGGTCTCGCCAGCAGGCTTAACATGGCCTCGTGGCGGAAACATCACGTGGCCACCATGACCGCAGACGAAGTCGAATGGCCTCAACGCGAACCCAGTGGCAATCTGGGCCGCATCTTCGTCCTTTTGCTCCTGCTGCACGTCTTCATCATCGGAGCCGTCGTCATTTACAACATCATGACTCCGAAAAACCCGGGCGTCGCCAAGACCGACACCGCTCCCGCAGTCATTGATAAAGCCAAGTCCTCCAACGGAACCAAGATCGCCGCCGTCCCCCGGTCCACTACTCCGCCCGCCGCATCAGTTCCTTCCGCTGGCAACAAGGAAATCAAGCTGGCTGAAACTGGAAATTATGAAGTGCGTTCCGGTGATAATGTCCCCGGCATTGTCGCCAAGCTCGGCATCTCCGCTGAAGATCTCATCAAGCAAAACAACCTTGATTCCACGGAACTCTATCCCGGCAGAAAACTCCAATACACGAAGAAGTCCGTTCCGACGGCAGTGGCTCTGGCCCCCAACCAGGCTGTCACTTTCATGGCCCCGGTCAGCCCCGCGAAGGCGAATGGCTTGAAGTCCGGCAACTCGACGTCCCTGATAACCAATCCGCCCAAGAGTAATGACAACAACAGCGCCGGTGGGGATTCATTGCCGAAGGCCGTCTTGATCAAGGCACCTTCAGTGAGTGCCGCTGACACACCGCCTTCGCCCGCCATTAAAATCAAAGATGACACCGGAACATCCGCCAAGCCCAAAGCAGACACCGGCAAGACCCCAAAAACAGCGGCCAGCAAAACGGCCAAGGACAGCGCTGGCAAACGCTCCTATGTGATGACCTCCAAAGATACGCTTTACTCCGTCGCCAAAAAATTCGGCGTGAAAGTATCCGCTCTGCAAAAGGCCAATGACATCAAGGACCCGACCACGCTCAAGAACGGAACCCGCCTCATCATCCCCGCCAAAAGCTGATTGCCCATGAAGAACCGCTGGAATGCCATTCTGGTGGCCACCGCTGTGGTGGCGCTCTCGGTTGTCGGCCTGGTCATGCTGGCCAGCACCAGTTACTTCTCCGATGAAGTCGGAGGAGCAACTTACTATACCCTCCGGCAGCATGGCATCTGGCTTGGCATCTCCATCGCCATCGGCGCGCTCACGTCCTTGATCGACTACCGGTGGTTCTATCGCCTGCGGTGGGTTATCTTCGCCATCACCGTGGTTTTCCTCGCGCTCTGCTATATGCCGATGTTCCGGGAGCAGGTCAACGGAGCCTCACGCTGGGTAACCTTCAAGCGCATCGGCCTCAGCTTCCTGCATCTCCAGCCCTCTGAGTTTGCCAAGCTCTCATGCGCCATCGTCCTCGCCGCGTGGTTCGCGCGGCAGGAACCGCTCACACGCGAATTCCGTGCAGGCTTCCTTTATCCGGGCATGATCCTCATGGCTCTCGTCGGTCTGATCGCGTGTGAGATTGACCTCGGGTCCGCGGCGTTGGTCGCGTCCGTTGGATTTGGCATCATGTTTGTCGCAGGCACGAGACTGGTGTTCCTCGCGCCTGTGATAGTGAGCGGCCTCGTCGGGCTTTGTGTCGTGGTCATAATGATGCCCAATCGCCTGGAGCGCTTCATGGCCTTCATGAACTTGGAAAAATACAAAGACGGGCTCGGCCTCCAGCAATGGCGCGCCATGCTCGCCTTCGGGTCCGGTGGCCCGCATGGAGTCGGTCTCGGCAACGGTCGCCAGAAAATGCTCTACCTGCCCGAAGCCCATACCGACTTCATCTTCCCCATGGTCGGCGAGGAACTCGGACTGATCGGCACCACGCTCATCGTCGCGCTCTTTGCCGCGCTGGTCATCGGCGGACTCGTCATCGCCCATCGCGCTGAAGACCGCTTTGGCAAGCTGCTCGCCTTCGGCATCGTCGTCATGCTCGGATTGGAAGCCTTGCTGAACATGGGAGTCACCACCTCCCTCCTGCCCAACAAAGGCCTGCCCCTGCCCTTTATCAGCTATGGCGGTTCCAGCCTCCTCGCCGCCATGATCGGCATTGGTATCCTCTTCAACATTCATCATCAGTCCCCCGCCCTCATCAAGAACGACTGGTCCCTCCTCCGTCGTCGCGAGCCGCTGCCGACGGTTTGAAGGCAGTCTGGCGCAGGCGCCCTAGGGAAACGCTGAACAAAGAGTATAAGCGACGCCCTCGTCGCTTGCTGCACTGGGATAAGCGACGAGGGCGTCGCTTCTACTTGCGATTAATCAGCGCTTCCCTAGAGTTCTCCCGCGTCATCCTGACCTTGCAGGGGCAGCGCTCCGCTTGCCGAAGTTTCTCTCTAAAAGAACCCTGGCACCCCCAAAAAGTGTCAGC
>JAYVZW010000138.1:0-6669 GCA_043783015.1 Verrucomicrobiota bacterium | reverse complement strand
GAATTTAATCCCAGCGCCAAAGTAAAAAGGCTGTTCTGATCCATCCCACTGCATACCATCCTGCTCCCCTCGATGCCCACTCAATTCAGCGAAGACCCTGTAATATGCGTTTAGGTTGATGATGCTTCCCCGTCTTTGATGGCCCGCCGCCGTGTCTTCTTGGTCACGACCAAGGGAGCGGTGAGCTTTTCATAGAGGGCAAATAAATGTTCCACGCGGGCGCGGTCGCTGGAGAAGGGTTCGCTGCGGTAGCATTTGTCCACGGCTCGATCCAGTGCGGCGTGGGCGGCAGAGAGAGCGGGCGGCATCGCGCAAACCTATTCTTCCGTCACAGCTCTCAATTTGAATTTCCGATGTAGCCAGGCGAGCACAGCTTTTTGATCATCAATGGTTGCGCGACGCAGTTGAGCGAGAAGTTACAGCCTGTCAGGTTTGATGGGCGCGGCATTTTGAAGTCCTTCGTTACAATTGCTGCACATGGCACGCAGATTGGATGGCGTGTCCTCACCACCCTTGGACTTGTCAATGATATGCCCGAGCGTAAGACGAATGGTTCGACTTGAGTTGAATGGATCGGGATCACCTGCCGCTGCACCGCACATCTGACAGGTGTAACCATTGCGCTCCAGCACGAGGGCCTTCGTTTCTTTGGAGATGCCTCGCTTGAAGGCCGGACGACGTTTGGCACTAACAAGAATGTAATCACCGGGTTTTAAATCAGAGCGGTCTTTGTGAGATAGAATGTCATAGCCTTGCTCATCACGCAGTTCACGCACGCGATGCGCCCATTCAGAGGCACCGCCGGAAGCGTTCTGAAGTTGCTTGCTGTTGACCACAACCCCGATATTTTTTAGTAGGTAAGCCAGTATCAGTGCTTTGGAGCCTTGCTTTTTTGCCATGATCTTCTTTTTGGTGGTGCTTCGAGAAGCCGCATTTGCGCTTCAGTTGGTTCATCAATCTCCGCGAGGCTTTTCCTCTTGAATGCAGCTACAATCCTTCTTCCCACGGCTTTAGCCACAGGGGGTGGAAAAGCATTCCCAACTTGACGATAAGCCGCAGTCCTCTTCCCGCTGAACTGCCATTCATCGGGGAATCCTTGTATCCGCGCTACCATGCGCACAGTGAGGCGCGGAAGCTTGTTTTCAGGATAAGCAACGTCAGGTGCTTCATCCGCCAAGCCTATGCCGTCCACTCCCAGTTCTCTCCACTGCTTTTTCGCACGAGTAGGGCCAAGGTCAGGACCGCCATGTTTCTTTGATCCACCAACCAGGGTCGGCGCAATTCGATTCGCACCCTCCACCCATTCCTCTGTGCCCAGCCATCCATTGGCTCCCATCAGATCAACCAAAGTCTCACCCACAGTCGGCGCAGTGCTGGTGCCATGGGGCCACATGAAATGCAGCATGTCATCTGGGCGCATGGCCACGAGAATAAATCTGGGACGTAGTTGGGGCACGCCATAGTCCGATGCCTGAAGCACACGCCATTCCGCATCGTAACCAAGCTTTGATAGTCGCTTCAACAATGCATCCCGGTAGTCCTTGAATTTCGCGCCCGCCAGCCCCTGCACATTTTCCAGCATCACAGCGCGCGGCCTGATTTTGGAAATGATGTTGAGGGCCGTGGGAAACATGTCCCTCTCATCGTGGCCGCCCAACTGCTTGCCTGCGATGCTGAAGGGAGGACAGGGCACGCCGCCCGCGATCAAATCCACATCTCCGAAGTTGTTAGGCTGGAAATCACGTATGTCTTGCTGCATGACATTCCATTGCGGGCGGTTCAGGCGCAATGTGGTGCAGAACTGCGGCTCATACTCGACAGCCACCACTTAATGAAAGCCCGCGCCTTCCAAGCCGAGTGCTTGTCCGCCGCCGCCGGCACAAAGTTCGAGGGAATAGACACTCATATTGGGAGTGATGATGCCGGAGAGAAGCCAGTTTGTCCTCCGCCACTTTGTCTTCGCCGGTTGTCACCGTAGTAAACCAAGGAAACCTAAAAATAGTAGGGAGGCGCTGCGCCGCTGGACGCCAAAGACATTGAAGAAGGCATCCCAGAAAGATTTGGCCTCGGCATCTTCGCGAGTCTCGCCCTTCCATTCTTTCGAGAAGGCAATGGCGCGGTGTTGATTTCATTCCACGAGAGGGGCATCGGCGATAAAGGCAGAGGAAGGCAAGGCTGGCAAGGATTTGTCGCGGGCGTTGTTTGACAAATCTGTTTGTAATTCAACTGTTAAGCTAACTTTTATGATGAATGCAAAACACATCCTTTTCCTTGTTCTGTTACTTGCTCGTCTTGCCTCGGCCCAGTCAGTGAATCATGGGCCGACAGAATTCTCCTTTAAAATTATTACATGGGGCCCCTCTGGACAGACATGGATGGAGATCACTTACAAGGATGGAATGCTGTCCAAATTGGTTAACGACAATCAACCTCGCAAGGATGATCAAACCATAGACACCACTCCGACTGCGGCGCAATGGCTGGCCTTCAGGAAGACACTGGATGAAATCGGGGTCTGGAAATGGAAAAATAAATACGATGTTGGTTACGTAAGGCCACCTGGTATTCGTGCCGGATCGTCTTTTGATCTGGTGCTCAAATTCCCAGGCCGGAAAATAAAGATTTCCGGTGTAGTCAAGGAGCCTGAGTCATTCGACCGCTTCAAAGCAGCAGTGGACAAGCTTTTTGCGAATTGAAATCTAGTGCCGCATTGCTTCCGTAGCTACGCGGCAGCGCCCTACCAATCTTTTGATGCGCAATGCGCGGCGCAATTTTATTTACCTGACACACCGAGCGTTTTCAATTGCCGGTCGGTGATCAGCCAGACGAATCCTTGCTGGGGCGCTGCTTTCTTCACCAGTGCTTTCCGGTCATTCCTGGTGGGGTATTCGATGAGCAGCACCGGCTTCTTTTTATTGGTCATGTTTTTCAAGAATCCCAGGTGATAACTCACATCAGATTTTGGCTGAACTTGGTTGCCATCCGTGAACAGGTCTTCGACGCCGATGGCATCAATAACGCCTAGGTAATCCGGTTGGGCGAGAAGTTGGGCGCCATTCTGCGGAATCACAAGAGTCGCAGGATTTTTGATGCGCGCTTTCGTGGCGATCTTTTTCACCCAGGCAGTCATGTCCTGCCGGTAAGTGTTTCCGGTTTCAGAATTGGGCCGGTCATCAATGAAGTCGTTTCCTTCTTTCTCAAAATATTCAAACCCATCCACGATATCGAGATACACACCATCGAAGCCGTCCGCAATCACGGCGTCCACTGCGGCCAGCATGATTTTCTGCCAGTCTGGATCCCAGTATTTCACGCGATAGTTGCCCGGCCAGTCGGGATTCTCCGGCAACAGCCATGAGGGGGCGCTCGCAGTTAGCTGGCCTTTGCTGATCCAATCTTTATGCCAGTATGGGCGGTAAGATTCCGCTTCGCCGATGGAAATGTAGGCGATCACTTTGCGCCCCGGCTGGCCGCGGCGGATGGTGTCAATGTCCTCACGCTTCCAAGGTATGCCGGTAGTAAAATTCGCATCCAGCACGATCCAGTCCCGTTTCGAGGTCGCGAGTTTCTGGACTGCGCCGGTTTTGTCTTTTGCCAGTGAGTCGGCTTGGAGCACGTAACCGAAAGTGCCGGGCGACGGAACGGGTTCCCCAAAAATTTTGATGTCAGGTGAGATCGCCATGAAGACGGCGAAACTTATGAATGTATTTTTGATGATGTTCATGATGTTAGAAGGCTGGGTTCGGCAGACTATACCACCTCGATAATTTTGCCCGGAGGGTGATGCTCCAGCGCGGCCTTGATGAACCCGTGGAAGATGGGATGCGGGTGATTGGGTTTGGAAAGAAATTCGGGGTGGAACTGGCAGGCGATAAAGAAGGGGTGATTACGCAACTCGACCATTTCGGCGAGCAATCCGTCCGGTGACATGCCGCCGATGACCAGTCCGGCGGTTTCGACGCGCTCTTTGTAGGCGGAGTTGAATTCGTAGCGGTGGCGGTGGCGCTCGGTGATGGTCGCACTTTTGTAGAGATCGTAGGCCCGGGTGCCACCGACGAGATCGGTGACCCAGGCTCCGAGGCGCATGGTGCCGCCTTTGTCCGTGATGCCGCGTTGCTCATCGAGCAGGCTGATGACGGGGTGCGGTGTGTTCTTGTCGAACTCCGTGCTATTGGCACCAAAGAGTCCGCAGACGTTGCGGGCGAATTCGATGACGGCGATTTGCATGCCAAGACAGATGCCGAAATAGGGGATGCCTTGCTCGCGGGCGTAGCGACACGCGGCGATTTTTCCTTCGGTGCCGCGATCGCCGAATCCGCCGGGAACCAGGATGCCCTGAATATCGGCCAGATGGGCTGCGGGGCCGTCTTTTTCAATGGCCTCGGCATCCGTCCTGATGATGTCCACTTTGGTGTCATGCGATGCGCCTGCATGGACGAGGGCTTCATAGATGCTCTTGTAGGCGTCCTGGAGTTCGATGTATTTCCCGACCACGGCAATCCGGACGCGATGAGTGGGATGAACCACACTGTTGACGAATTTCCGCCAGCGCGTGAGGTCAATAGGAACCACGGGAAGACCGAGGAGATGGCAGACGAGGTCGTCGAGCTTTTCCTTGTGAAGCTCCAGCGGCACTTCATAGATGGATCCTTTCACATCGCGCGCTTCGATCACGGCATCGGGCGAGACGTTGCAGAAGAGGGAAATCTTGTCCCGCACATCCTGATCAATGGGACGCTCCGTGCGGCAGAGAATGACACCGGGGCTGATGCCGATTTCGCGGAGCTTGGCGATGCTTTGCTGCGTGGGCTTGGTTTTCAGTTCCCCCGCCGCGCGCATGTAAATGATGAGCGTGGTGTGGATGAAGAGCACGTTCTCCGGTCCCACGTCCTGGGCGAACTGACGGATGGCTTCGAGAAAGGGCAACCCCTCGATGTCGCCGACCGTGCCGCCGATTTCCGTGATGATCACGTCTGCGGTCATCTCACGCGCCACTTTGCGAATACGCTCTTTGATTTCGTTGGTGACGTGGGGAATGACCTGCACGGTGCCGCCGAGGTAGTCGCCGGAGCGTTCCTTGCGCAGCACGGTCTGATAGACTTGACCGCTGGTGAGGTTGTTGAGCTTGGACAGATTGGTGCTGGTGAAGCGCTCGTAATGGCCGAGGTCGAGATCCGTTTCCGCGCCGTCGTCCAGGACATAGACTTCGCCGTGCTCGAAGGGATTCATCGTGCCGGGATCGATGTTCAGATAGGGATCGAACTTCTGCAAAATCACCTTCAGCCCCCGGTGCTCGAGCAGAGTGCCCAGGGATGCAGCGGCCAGCCCTTTTCCAAGGGAGCTGACCACGCCGCCGGTGACAAAAATGTATTTCATAAGAGAAGGATTAAGGGAGAAGTTGAATGTTGAAAGGTTTATTTCTGTAGCAAGGACTCGATGGCCCGCGCCTGCTCAGGCGTATCCACGCCCGGCGAGGTTTCGCTGGTGATGACCACACGGATGGATGCGCCATTTTCCAGCGCGCGGAGCTGCTCGAGCGATTCTGTTTTTTCCAGGGTCGAAGGCGGCCAACTGACGAACTTGAATAAAAATTCACGTTGGAATCCATAGATGCCCAGATGCCGGAAATGCGTTACGCTCACGTCGGGTTTTTGCGCGTGGGGGATGAGCGCGCGGGAGAAATAGAGTGCATCACGCCGGGAGTTGAGCACCACTTTCACGACATTGAAATCGTGGAGCAGCACGGAATCTTCAATCGGGGCGGCGGCGGTGATCATGGGCACCGCAGATTCGGCAATGAGAGTTTGCGCGAGTTCATCGATCAACGCCGGTGAGATGAGCGGTTCGTCGCCCTGCACATTGATGATGATGTGATGATCGGGGAATGATTTCGCTGTCTCCGCCACGCGGTCGGTGCCGCTGGGATGTTCGGGGGAGGTGATGACTGACAGGGCGTTGAATCGTCGCGCCGCATCGGCGATGCGTGCGTCATCGGTTGCGATCACCACCTTGTCCACGAGCCGGCATTTCTGGCAGCGCTCCCAGACATGCTGCACCAAGGGCTTTCCGGCAATGAGGTGGAGTGGCTTGCCAGGGAACCGGGTGGAACCCCAGCGCGCGGGAATGACGACAAGAACATGCGGACGTGAGGAGGACAAAGCAGCAGCGCGGTTTCATTTTCATGGCGCGGAAGGGCGGGGGAGGCAACCGATTTTTCTCCGCAGTGCGGCCTCGGAAGCACTGGGGCTACTTTTGATCCGTGCCACATCCGGAGGCATTCTTCCCTGTCATATTTTGAACCCAAACTCCATTCCTGCATTCTAAGTAGTTTGTCGAAAAGCGAAGACAGATACGTTTTAGACTTTTCCCGACTGACAAAAGGCCCATTTTCCAGACTCTAAATCATTCACTTGCGACATTTGAGAAAGATCCCAAACAGCACTAATGATGCACCGAAAATTATTAGCCACGGAATCAATTTTTTAGATTCAGAATTGGCTTCAGTGTAGTCTGTCCTTTCACTCTTGGTTTGTGACAAGTTTCTGATAGCTGCACCTTCGGGAGCTGAGTTGGAAGCGGATTATTTTCCGTTAAAATGTTAAAATGAAATGGTGCTGGTTGATCGGGCGATGTTCCGACATCGCTTGTTTGAACAAACGTTTAAACCAA
>JAYVZW010000137.1:0-2208 GCA_043783015.1 Verrucomicrobiota bacterium | reverse complement strand
GAATCGGCAGGCTGTTGCCGAGAAAAACCGTCGCGCTAGCAGGAATGATGCGGGAGAGATGCCGCATCCATGCAGGCTCGGAGTTGTGATAATTTTTGAGGATATGATCAAGATCACCACAGTCCGCAGAGTTGGATGAATCCGAAATCCGAAATCCGAAATCCGAAATCAAGAGCACCTCCCACGGCAGCGTCGCGACATTAAGTGTTCGTCCCAGCCCGCGAAACGACGAGAGCGAAACATTCACCACCCGCACTTCATCGAGAGCATCCAGATCGCGCCACCAACGCCATGACGGGACAGCGCCAATGCGAAGAACACGCTGCGGATTGATCTGTCGAAAACACTTCTCGCCACCGTGCTGCAACAAATGCTCTAACTGCTCGCAGCCGCGCAGATTTGATGTCGCCTCTGCCACAACCGGCGCACCGAGACGCCGGAGAAAATCACTCGCGAGCGGAACATCATCAGGATGCAATCCCGCCACCGTGACCAACAGGGTGCCCTCGCCATTGATGAAATCATGCCAGCATGCGCGTTCACCCTCGTTCAGAACTGCCGCCGGTTGCGGGGCGTTCATTACTTTGTTAAATAACAAATCTCCCTGCGGCGCGAGACACTCTTCCAAGCAAACATTGAGATGCGCCGGGCCATTGCGCCCCCTCAGATTTATTTCATGGCCTTCATTCAGCGGGTCGCACTCCAGTTCAACCGTTGGCGCGTAGATTCCAAAAATTTCCCGTTGCTCAATTGCCTGCGGCGCGCCGCTGCCGCGATAGCGTGAAGGACGATCCGCCGTGATGGCGACCAGCGGAAGATTTTGATAATACGCTTCGACTATCGCCGGCAGTAGTTCCGCGACCGCCGTGCCGGATGTGGTCAGCACTGCAACAGGCTTGCGCGATTCCATCACCCGTCCCAGAGCAAAGAAGGAAGCGCTCCGCTCGTCGAAGAAATGATATATTTTGTATTCTAAAATTTGAGTGGAGGCAGCGCGCGTCGTCAGCGTCTCGATGATCGGCGCATTGCGCGCTCCGGCGCACACGCAAAACTCCGTCACGCCCAGCGCGTCGAGTTGCTCAAAGAGAGAACGAATGGCGATGGCATTGCTGGTTGCACTCATAAGGAGTTCAGATACCGAGAAGTTTCGCCACCGCTTCGCGCTTCTGCCGCAGCTCGCGCCATTCGTGATCAAAGGCACTGCCAGCCACGATGCCACAGCCGCAAGGCAGTGAGACCTCATCTCCGCGCCAGGACACGCCACGGATGGCAACGGCGCAGTGAAACTCGTCTTCGCTCTTGAATCCAAATGGCGCGCCGAAAAACTCGGGGACACCGAGCTGCCTGCGGTATTCCATGAGCTTTTTCAGCGCCGATTCATCGCGCGGCAGACAGCCCACGGCGGGCGTAGGATGCAGACGTCTGATGCACGCGCCTTCATCTTCAAAGGGCGGATGCAATTCTGCCGTGAACCGGGTGCGAAAGTGCGTCAGGCTCCCGGCAATGCTCACCTCGCGCGGCTGACGTTGCACGGTGGCCACTTGGCAAAGTGAGTCCTCCAGAAAACGGGCCACGAGTTCATGCTCCTCGATCTCTTTGACATCACTGGCGAAATCTTCTGCGCCCGATGGCTTCGCTGTGCCTGCCAGTGCCATGGTTTCGAGATGCGCTCCTGTTTGCTGGAGCAGCAGCTCGGGAGTCGCGCCAAGAAATCCCGCGCCATTCCGAATGCGCGCATAGCCCCAGAATCCTGTCGGCGCGTTGAACACACTGAGCAGCAGGCAGGCCATGTTCCCCTCCACCAACCGGCCCTTCTCGGTAAGCACCGGAACCATTTTGCGCAGGCGATGGGCGAGCACATCCTTGCGGATGCGACGGAACACCATCTTGAACCACTGTGTCTCAGGCATCTGCCAATGGATATGCGGTGGCCGCAATGACTGAAGATGCGCCTCAAGTTCGGACGCGTCTTTGATTTCTATCAGCCGTGTCGGGGTCTTCCATGGCTTCGCATCGGACAACGTGAAATCATTGACATAGAAAGCCGCGCCTCCGGGCACCGTTTCCGCCTCGGCGAACGGTCCTTCTCCAATCCATGCGCGACCGTCCGGCAGCCTGAAAAATGCGAGATCCATCTTTACTCAATTCGTGCCGCACAGTGCATGGGACGCCGACAAACGCAAATGAGGGCCGCGTCAACCCCGTGGG
>JAYVZW010000136.1:0-6669 GCA_043783015.1 Verrucomicrobiota bacterium | reverse complement strand
GCCAACGGCTTGACAGACTGGGTTCTGTCAAGGATACCTTTGACGGCACCGGTAAAATCCTCGGCGGGTAAAGTGGGAACCAAGGACAGAGAAAGGAGGGAGAGAAGGAGGATTTTCATGTGATTGAGGCTTCTGGCATCCGCAGATGCGGCGGAGTGAAGCGCGGGCTTATGTAGGCGTTCCGCCGCCAGTGCGCAATGACCTTGTGGACTTTGAATTCCGCGCTGGACTCTGGCAGGGTTTTGCCTTTAAACTCCGTTCCCCATGATGCGTTTGCTTGCCCGATTGATGTGGATTGCAGCGTTCGTTCTGGCCACCTACTGCTGGATGGTCATCTTCGAACACGGATTCGCATGGAAGGGATTCTCCGAGGGATTCCAATCCGAATGGCAGAATCTCGCAGCCTTGGTCACGGGCAAGCCGGCTTCACCTCCATGAAGTCGTCACAACGGCAGCAACATACTTTTAATACAACCAGTAGCGCTCATTTAACATGACAGAACATGATATAGCCCCGCAGTTGAGAAATCTTTGGCTCAAAGGCGCCAGCGCCTTCCAGCTCAAGAATTTTGACTATGCCGTCAGCCTCATACTTTCCGTGGTGAAACAAGCACCGGAATTCATGGATGGCCGCAAGCTCCTGCGCCGCGCCGAGGCCGAGGCTGCCAGGGGCCAGAAAAAAGGTCTATTCAGCGGAGGCCTTGGCATATTCAAAGGAGGCGCCAATTCCAAAAAGGAACCATGGGAAGGCATTGCAGAACTTGAGGAAGCTGTCTTCCAAAAGGACCCTTACAACATCAACGCCAATCAGGCACTCCATGACTACGCCACGCGTGCTGGCGATGCTCTTCTGGCCGCGTTCGCGCTGGAGACGATCCGGGAAGGACACCCCGCCAACACCCGCAACCTGCACCGTCTGGCCGACCATTATATGGCCCATGAACTGCCGGAAAAAGCCGGCGACGTTTACCGTCAGATCATCAGGGTGGATGCCACCGACATGGATGCGGTGAAAGGCGAAAAGGACGCCGCCGCCAAGACCTCCATGATGCGGCAGGGCTGGCAGGAAGAAGGGGGCTTCCGGAAAGCGCTGAAAAACTCGGACGAATCTCAGCAGAATGAGAACCTCGCCCGACAGGGCATGACCCGGGAGCAGATGGAGAACCTGCTCGCCCAGTTCGCCCAGGAATACGAGAAAGACAAAAACAACGTCAACGTCGTCAAGCGCATCGCGGACATCTACGACCGCATGGAAGATCCGGAGCACGCGCTCAGCTACTATGATTGGGCCGCGCAGCTCAACCCGGCGGACATCTCCCTCAAAGCCCGCGCGGAACAAGTTCGCAATCGTGTCGCAGAAATTCAACTCCAGCGCATGGAGGCCGAAATTGAGGCCGACCCCAACGCCCCGGACATCGACGAGAAACGCGCGCACATGCAGGCCATCAAGCGGGAACGGCTTGACACCGTTCTCGCCGACGCAAAAAACCGGGTCGAGCGCAACCCCACCGACAAACAGTTCCGCTTTGAATACGCCACCGTGCTCTTCCAAGTGGAGCAATTCCGTGATGCCATCCCGGAGCTTCAGCAGGCCAAGAGCAACCCGCACATCCGCAACAAAGCCCTCCTCATGCTCGGCAAATGCTTCGAGCGACTCAATATGAACGACCTCGCCGAAAATGCTCTCGGCGAGGCCGTGAAGGAAATCACCAGCTTCAACAACGAGAAAAAAGAGGTGCTCTACGAGCTGGGTCTCATTTACGAAAAATCCGCCAAGAAAGAAAATTACCTCAACTGCATGAAGGAAATCTACAACAATGACTACGGCTACCGGGATGTCGCCCGGCGCGTCGAGCAGTCGTATCTGTGAACCGTTTGGTGAGGCCCCGCCAGTTCATGCACCCGAATTTTCCGGAGCCTGAGTGGCTGGCCGCGATTGATGTCACACCAGGACCACCACTGGAGTTGACTAAAGCGCGTCGCAAAACGCTCTCCTCCACGGGTCATCTCATCGACAGACTCGCCGCCACGTGCGACCATCTTCTCGCCAAGGTGAGTGAAGACTTCAAGCCTGAACTGCAACCGTGGCTGCTTTCCATGGCAAACATGGGGCCATGTTCGTTGCACGGCGAGGGCCTGATCGTTTGCCCGCTGCAAATGAACGGAGAAAAATTCCAGCTTTTTCCGTCCATCCTTTCTGCCGCTCATGTGGCAAGGGCTGTGAATCTCTGGAGGCTCTCGCATCCTGACGTCCCGGAAGATTTACCGCCGCCGCTCAGCATGGCGGATGCATCGGTCAACTCCCCTCTCTGGCCAGCATTGTTGCGTTTGCGGGTCTTGCGCGAGTTCTGGGAGCGGGAACTGAGGCGAAGCACGATGGAAAACCTGTTGGAGATCCTGCCAAAAGCCTGGCTGCTAGATCAGGCGTCACTGCCCCCTGGCGCGGTGATCCCCGGGCTCGAACTCGCGTCATGGTCAAGTCTGACCTCATTGCGTAACACACAACGCCGTTTTGTTATCTCATCGGTTAACGGTGAAAAACCACCGGTTACCTTGGATGATTCCATGCCCGAAGACCAATGGCGGCAGACTTTAAATGCCGCAATTCAAGCTGCCGCAAGTAACCCTAAAATACTCTTGGAACTCACACCCTCCTCTTCCGATTCCAAACTCCTCCTCTCTTATTATAGGAAAACCGCCGCGCGCGTGGACTGGCTTGGCGCAGTCGCATTGACCAACAACGGCGCGCAACATCACTGTCATCGAATGGAGTGAGGGGACGCAATGATTGACCAAGCTTGTGCAACACCGCGCAAAGCTCTGCTTTGACCGCGCGTTCTTTCTCCCTAAACATTGCATAACATGGACCTCACACGCACAGCATTTGGAACTTGGGGCGGCGGACGCTTCATGCACTTCGGTGAACAACTCGACGAGAATGAATACATGCGGCTCGTCCTGCTCAACTACGAAAAAGGCATCCGCACTTTCGTCACCGCCGATGTCTATGGCGCGGGCCGCGCAGACACGCTTCTCGGCGAGGCGCTAAAAGGCATCGCGCGCGATACCTACTCGCTCGTCGGCATCATCGGGCATGATTACTATGGCGGCCTTCGCGCCGGCGCCAAGGGTTACCCGCGCTTCACCGAGCCTGACCTCCGCCAGCCGGAGGACTACGCCCCATATCTCAAGATGGCCTGTGAAAAATCCTTGGAGCGCTGCGGTGTGGATAAGTTCGATCTTCTGATGCTGCACAATCCCGACTCCATCGGTTACAGCAGCCCTGTCGTATGGGATGGCCTGCGCGCGTTGAAAACCGGCGGCCTCACCGACCGCCTCGGTATCGCGCCCGGACCGGCCAATGGTTTCACGCTCGACATCATCAACTGTCTTGAAAAATTCGGCGGCGACATCGACTGGGCCATGATCATTCTCAATCCCTTTGAGCCCTGGCCCGGCCAGTTTGTCCTTCCCGCCGCGAAAAAATTTAACGTCAATCTGCTCGCTCGTGTCGTGGATTTCGGCGGCATCTTTCATGACGACGTGCGCCCTGGCCACAAGTTCCGCGATGGCGACCATCGCAGCTACCGCCCCGCAGGCTGGGTCGAGCACGGCAATGAAAAGCTCGACCAAATCCGCCCTATCGCCCAGCGCCACGGCCTGACCATGCTTCAATTGAGCTGCCTCTGGAACCTTGCGCAGGAGCCAGTGAAAAGCGTCGTTCCCACGTTGATTCAAGAAGCCCATGAAGGCGCAAAGAGCATTGAGTCCAAAGTGGATGAACTCGCCTCGCTACCGGAAATCAATCCGCTCACTCTCGAGGAAGTAAAACAAATCACCGCCATCGGCGATAACACCGGCTGCATGAAACTCAAAGGCGCCAGCGCCCGCCATCTCGGCCAGGACGCGCGCCCTGATGAATGGCCCTTGCGCGAGGATCTCTCTGAAACCGCCAAACACTGGGGCCTCAATCCCGAATGGTCGTGGTAAATGCTGGAATAAAGATTACTCCATGGATCGTAATATGAGCTGCGCGTATTTAGGTGACACGGAGACGGCACACTCATCTGCCGTTCCTCCAAGGGACATCCAAGCCTTGCTCCGGCCCGGTTCATCAAAAGGAATTTTATGGAAGGAAGTTGATGCTATGCTTTCCACCATGATCCGGATTTTTTCTTGGGCGACTTGGATCCGTCGCCGAATATTTTTATACACAATCGGAGCCTGGGGCGCGCTGCTGCTGGCTTTCACTTCCAGTCAGGCCGCGATCACGCCGCAGGAACTTAAGGAAACGGAGGCCAAAGTTCTGGAAGTCGTGCGCCAATGCCTGCCTTGCACCGTTTCGCTAATCCCCGGGGGACAGGTCCCGGAGCCGGGATCAGGCAGTGGAGTGATTGTGAGCGAGGACGGTCTCATCCTGTCTGCCGCCCACGTGACGATGAAGATGAACGAGACCGTGACGGTGATTTTTCCCGACGGGAAAAAAGTCAGCGGGAAGGTGCTCGGCATGGATTACGCCAGGGACTCCAGCATGGTGCAAATCACGGACAAGGGAAAATATCCCTTCGTAGAAGTGGGCGACTCCAAGGGGCTGAAGCAAAATGACTGGTGCGTCGCGCTGGGGCATTCGGGAGGCTTTCAGCCCGACCGCACGCCGCCCGTCCGTCTGGGGCGCGTGCTGTCCAACAATCCCAAGGGGTTTCTGACCACGGATACCGCGCTGATCGGCGGCGATTCGGGCGGGCCTCTTTTCGACATCCACGGCAAGCTGATCGGCATTCATTCCAACATCGGCTTCAGCCTTTCGCAAAACAATCATGTGCCTATTTCTTCATTTCACGAAAACTGGGAGGTGTTGAAATCAGGAAAACGTTTCGGCGACAAAAAAGAGGGTGCCATGCTGCCGGATCCAGATCGTCCGGTGATTGGCGCGGAGTTGGACGATGCACCCGATGGAAAGGGCGCGGTCATCCGTGAGTTGTTCTTCGGTTCTCCTGCGAAAATCGCCGGGCTGGTGGCGGGCGACACCATTCTCAAGCTGGATGATGTTGTGATCACCGATCACGACTCGTTTTATGAGGAGGTGGCGAAACACAAGGTCGGCGACATCTTGAAATTGACCGCAAAATCCAAAGATGCCGAGAAAGATTTTTCCGTGAAGCTGACCTCGGCGCGGCATTTCCGCAGTCACCGTCCCCCCGTTGAAAAAACACCGCGATCCGAGAGCGAAAAGAAAGCGCTCCAGGCAGAGTTCGATGCGAAGATGCGCGAGTCGCTGGAAAAAGGAGAGAACCAGTTCTCACCCGATGACATGAAAAAATTCAAGAGCCCGCAGGAATTTCAGCAGTTTATGAATGAATTTAAAAAAGGCCTCAAGCCCGATGAGGTGGAGAAGCTGGCAAAGATCGGACGGCCCTCGAACCGGCGGCAGGTCAAGCCGGGATCGTTCGATCCGCTCCAGCCGATTCAGACGGGCGACGAATTTCTACGGCAGGCTCTGGATGCCCTCCGGCCTTCGACGGCCCTGGCCTCGCAATCCACGCACCTGGTATTTCGCGGAACAGAATGGCGAAGTCTCTGCACTGTGATTCATGCCGACGGTTACGCCTTGACCAAGGCCAGCGAAATCGAGACGCAAAACAACCAGGCCTTGACGGTCATGCTCACGAAAGATCGCATGGTGCCCGCCGAGATCGTTAAGACATTTCCCAATCACGATCTAGCCTTGATCAAACTCAAGGACGCCGCCGGTTTGAGCGCAGTTTCTCTGGATCAAACCAAAAAAGAATTGCCGCTCGGCCTGTTCATTAGCGCGGCAGGCACCGGTCCTGACGCCGTCGCCATCGGCGTGGTCAGTGTTTCTCCTCGCGCCTTGAAGGGTGAGGTCAGGGCTTTCCTCGGCGCCATGCTGGGGCAGGACAAGCAAGGTGTGCTCGTCAAGCAAATCGTGCCCGGTGGCGCGGCGGCCAAAGCAGGGCTGAGACAAGGCGACATCATCACTAAAACCGACGGTGAAGAGCTTGATTCCACAGAGAAACTGACCAAAAAACTCGCCACCTCCAAGCCCGGCGCGGTCATGATCCTGGACTATCTACGCGGCGGGGTGCCGTCAGCCGTGAGGCTGGCACTCGGGGATCGCAGCAAGATCAACTCCCAAGCCAACACGCAAAACAGCATGGGCACCGAGATCAGCGATATGCGGACGGGCTTTCAAAAAGCGCTTCAAACCGATCTTCCCATCACCCCGGAAGAATGTGGCGGCCCGGTGGTGGACCTCGATGGCAACGTCGTCGGCATCACCATCGCGCGCGCCGGTCGAATCAACACTTATGTCCTTCTTGCAAACGAAGTTCGCCAGCTCTTGGACCCGGAGCTGGAGAAACTGGGGCTGAAAATAAACGCATCAATGCCGCAGCCAGCCTCCTGATAATCTGCCAAGCCCGACGCGCGTCACATGAGCCAGATTGCCTTGAAAATCATCGCCACGCTGCGCACTTGTTACACGGACAAATTCGGCGCGCCAAGGCAGCCGGGACTGGTTCCAGACGCATGGGGCGTGATTGAATTCGAGCCGGAATATCGCCGCATCGAAGCCGTGCGCGGCATGGAGGAATTCAGCCATCTGTGGCTCATCACGCGCTTCCATCTGGTGAATGAAGAACCGGCCTC
>JAYVZW010000135.1:0-2211 GCA_043783015.1 Verrucomicrobiota bacterium | reverse complement strand
GTATCGGCAATCTCACCATTCTCATCAAGCGCGGTAACAAAGTCTTGGCGCAGTTGTATCCCATTGACTGCTCCTTGCTGCACAAGGTCAACTCCGATCTGCCTGGAAGGAGCCTGACTGTGTCGAAATATTCCTGCGCACGCAGTTTGTCTTGGTTGCCCACTGGCCCAAAAGCCTCCAGGATTAGTAACTCCACCTTCACCGTGTGGACAGGCTTGATCATTTTACCGAGCGGAAACTCCGTGAAGACACTTTGCCCCTTCAATACGACGCTCACGGATATGTCAGCTCCGAAGCCCGCCAGGCGCGTTTGGTCGTGCTCAAAACCCTGAGAAGCTGGCAAGTCGCCGTTGTATTTGTCAGCATCTATCTTGTCCACAACGAATAAAATTGGATCGCTTTCCCATCCGCCATTTTTCTTCTCAAGCTTGACGAACCCGCTGTCCATTGCCCGATCCGACCCCACGATTCCGTTCACAGTTACTTTAGTGATTGGGAAAGATTCATCAATTAAGTTTTCTGGCAGGTGGATGATAACCCTGACCTCGTCATCTTTGATCCAGTCTTGTTTGAACTGTCCCCCTGGCTCGGTGAAGCCTTTATGCCAGCGTGCGAAGCGCACGGCTGATGTCTTCACTGGCGCACCGGATGCCCTTGTGCCATCCGGCTCAAGTTTTGGTTGCAGTATCTCTACGGTCGTGAGGCTCACATCATCAATGAGCGTTCCATAGGTGTTGCTGCCATCCGGCTCGAAAGCTATCCACAGGTTCCTCTTAAGTCTTCCTCCGGCAGCAAGGTCTGCATCCCTCACCGTGAAGGCCAGCACCTGCGTCTCCAAGCACTCCTGTTCACCACCTGCGGCGGCACGGGAAAATGCTTCTGCATTAGTGTGCTCCGTGAGATCAAGCCATAGGCACCCTCAGTGTAAACAAATGCCCGGTAAGAATTGGTTCCTGCGCGCGCACTGTCACGCCCGCGATGCTTCCATGTCAGCAGATAGGTGCCCGCCTTGGCATTCGTCACCTGTTGTTTGATGCCATAACTGCCTCTGCTGGCATCCAGTTCCACGAACTGATTTCCGTTCACCGACCAGACTTCAATCTGGCTGCCATGCAGAGCCTTCCACCCGTTGATGGAAGTGTTATAGCCCCACTGAAAGCGTGTGCCGCCGTAGCCATCAGTAGAACTATGCACAAAGGTAACCGATCCAGAGAAGGTTCCGTTGGAAAGGAGCGGCTGGATTGGAAATGCGGGTGCTCCGCCTGCGGAAGCAGAGACAGCGAGCGACTTGGTGGTGGTGACAGGTTTTGCCGTGGTTTTGAGGAGCGGCGCAGGCGGCAACGGCGGAGCAGTGTCCAGCGGCCAGAGGTTGACGTGGTATTTGACCAGATTGGCCACGCCCATGCCGTTGTAGTCGGCTGGGGCCAGCTCCGGGCCTGACAAGCTGAACCCGTAATAGTCCTTCCACACATCCGGGATGCCGTCGTTGATGGAAGAAAAACTCAACTGCTCCGCCGTGTAGAACGAGGCATCAAAGTAACTCGCCGGGGGGGCATTGCTGACAACACCAGTGCCATTACCGTGCGTGTGACTGGTTATGAACAAGCCAGTTATAGCCAGCAGCATCAAAGCCAGCATGAAATGGCGCAAGGATCGAAAATTGGGCGAATGCAGCAGCGGGACATGGAAAGGAGGGTGTGGCTAATGGAGAAAATATGTCAAACCAAAACTAACAAGACAACATGGTAAAATGGGTTTATTCAATTACAAGGTGTGATACTCCCTCATCACCGCCAGCATTTCCCGCACCGACTCCCGCAGTCCCACGGTGACGGCACGCGAAACGAGATGATGTCCAATGTTCAACTCCGCGAGATGCGGCACGACAAAAAGATCGCGCACATTGCCGGTCGTCAATCCATGCCCGGCATTGACTTGCAGACCTAGACTGCGCGCAAGCTCCGCCGCTGATTTCAATCGCGAGATTTCCACTGCGCGCTCCCCGCCGATGCAGTTCGCAAACGTCCCCGTGTGCAGCTCCACCATATCCGCGCCGCAGTCCGCAGAAGCCCGCATGTGATCGCCAACCGGATCCACAAAGAAACTCACACGCGTGCCATTGGCCTTCAATCTCGCTGTCGTGACCTTCAATGAAGCCATGTGGGTGATGACATCCAGCCCGCCTTCCGTCGTGATCTCCTGACGGTTCTC
>JAYVZW010000134.1:0-6681 GCA_043783015.1 Verrucomicrobiota bacterium | reverse complement strand
TCAGGATGTAGCCGTCATCCGTGAGCAACATGCCGGAACCAAGTCCGGTCTGCACAGGCTTCTGCGGGCGTTGCGGAGCCTGGCGGTTACGCTGATTCGGAATTGGACTGTCGCCGTGACGCTGAAGCCAGTCTTCAAAGAAGGGTCGCAGCATGGGCGGAAGCTGTTCCATTTCATCTTCGTTAAAATTGAAGCCCTTTCGCGCGGCTTTTTTCGAGTAGGTGTTGATGCTGACGACACTGGGAAGAATGCGCTCGACGACATCGGCAAAGCCTGCCATGACGGGGTTGGCATTGCGAACTTCCGCCGTGTCACGGGTGATCTTCTTTTCCAGCTCTGCAGAAGTGATTTTGCCCTTGGCGTCCTCGGAATAAACCAAGGCCGCCACACCAAGCAGACTGGTGCCGGCGAGGATCGTGGATGTGATTCGATTTATTTTCATTAATGTCTGGGGGTTGGGGTTTCGTTAAAATGTTACGTTGCTGGCGGCTGTCTGGCACTATCAGCAACGTCACAGTAGACGTTATTTTTGTATTTTTGTTGAAACAGCCCGTGATTTTTCCGATGCAAACTCACAACGCCAGCCCCTTGGCCCGGCACCAGCCCGCAGCCTCCGCGTTTCCTGCCCGCGCGGCTTTCTGATACCAGATGGTTGCCTGACCCAAATCGGCCCGGATGCCGGTTCCGTTTTCAAGACACTGGGCATAGAATAACATGCTCTCCGCATGACCTTTCCGCGCACCCTCGGCAAACAATGTCACCGCACGCGCGGCATCGACGGTCACGCCCTCGCCTTTGAGATACATGTTCCCCAGATTCCCGCACGCACTGGCAACACCGGCATCGCGCGCTTCTGTGAAAAGCTGGTGCGCTTTCGCTTCATCGCGGGTCACGCCGAGTCCGCCGAGGTAACAGACGCCCAGCAAATCGCCCGCGGCGTTTTCTCCATTACCCAACGCTTTTTTGAGCAGGTTCACGGCCTGGGAGAAATCCGGCTTGGTGCCCCAGCCTTGAAGATAACAACTCGCCAATGGGAGCATCGCCGATTTGTCGCCGGCCATGAACGCCCTGTCGAACCATCCGAAAGCCGCAGGCTCATCCACATTGCCGGAATCTGCCCGCAGCAACAACGTGCCGAGCGCGATCATCGCTTCCGTGTTGCCCGATTGAGCAGCCTTCTCGGTTGAGGCGCGCAGCTCATCAGGGAATTTAGCCCCGCTCTGCCTGATTTCACGCAGACGAACGGTGAGCCTGTCAGTCACTGGAGCTGAAGGGTCTGTGGGCGGGGGCAAAAGTGGCGTAGCTGATTTTTCCAATGCCTCTCCCTTGGGCATTTCCAGCGGGTCGATGCCGGGCCGGTTCCGTTCATTTTGTGCAGACGCGCGTTTCTGCCACCAGGCGCGGCCTTGATAATGCGCCAGACCGGCAGCAGCGATTGCAGCCACGATGATCAAGATGAATGCCTCGATCCACAGCGGGCGCTTGTTCCGAAATTCGGTCCAAGAACTTTCATCGGGTTCATCTATCTGGTCACCAGTGAAGGGCTGCATGAGCGCCTCGGCAAATCCGATGGCAGGCTCAGGCTCCTCGGTAGAAATCATGAGTGCAGGAAAATTCGTCCCCTCCGCGCGTGGTGTTTCCATCACGGGACTGGAGGCGATGCTGGTCCCACCCACTTCCGTCCAGAGACCGCCACCGCTGATTTCTTCCGTGTCCACATTGCGGAGTGCGCGCGCGAATCGCCCGAGAAAACCTGCGCGTGAGCTTGGGGATCCGCGTTGAGCCAATGCCAGTTCATCATCCAACAAACGCGCGACAGATTCATCGGCATCGCAGGTCAATACTTTGTCATCCAAACCGCGCAGACAAGTAGCCAGCGCAGCCATCCAGCCGCCATTCCAGAGTGATTCCACACCGCTCAAGTTCACCATTTCCAACGGCAACAAAACCCCCGGGTCCGTGCCGCGCCCAGCCATCGAATGCAAACATGGATGACCGCGTAGCACGATGGAAAAGCCCGGCCACTCACCAAGCTTCCGTCCCATCAGCCCGGCATCGCGCGGATTCTCCTGGCCGTATCCTGTGAACAAATAAATGTCCTCCAATCGCAGCCGTCGGCTCGTGCGCCCGGCTTTTTCAAACTGTGCCAGAGACGAGTCCACAGCCGCCAGCACCAGATAAATTTCCTGCCCATCAAGCGCCCCCCGCTCATCAAGCAATTCACGGAGTGTGAGACCCTCGACTACAGTTTCGGCGAAACACTCGACGCCGTCTTTCTCCTCCACAAAAACCACCGGCAACAGATTAGGCAGCTTGCCGGATTTAGGAGAATGCACCACCTGCTGCAAGGCCCCCGACGGAGCCGCGCCGACCAGACGGAAGGGCGGCACCTGCTCCACAAAAATATCCTGCCCCGTCTTCATCAGTGTGCCGCTCAACGCGTAGGGCTGCGAGGGATCGAGCCTCTGACTTTGCATCCGCACACTCTGCGCGATACACTGCGCGACCTCCTGGAAACTCGCGAGCAGTGAAACGATGAGCGGCTTGGGTTTGTAAGTCGCCGCCAAATCGCCCGAAGGAACCGGAAGCTGGAGACTGGCGAGCGTGCTTTGAAGTTTATCAAGCGCAGCGCCCAAGCCGGGCGCAATGGAGACCAGCAGTGCGTCCAACCGTGCGCCGAACTCCGATGCGGGCAACATGGCCTTCGCAACTCCGCCAGGGCGGATTTTTTCTTCCATGTAATCTAACAGGGCCTTCGATTGCATGGCCAGGGCCGCCTCCTGTTTGCGGCGCGAAATTTTTTTCACCGCCCCGTCCTCTTTCAGCCGATAATCGGCCACGCAGACCTGAAGCTGCGTCGGTCCCGTAAGCAGCGCGCGTAAATCGCTGAGCGGTTGGCCGGACAAAAAATCACCCCGTTCATGCAAGACCCGGACGGCCCCGATCGCCAGCGTCGTGAGTTGCATCGCCAGCCAGACCGGAAGCTCCTCGTGACGCGAGATCAATTCGCGCAAGGTTTCGCCATCAACGTTCGCCGTGATATAATACGGACTGCCTTCGTCCTCGCCGAAGTCCAATACCCGCGCCAGCAACGGATGACCCGACTTCAGCAGCAGGATCGCGCGCTTTTCAAATGCGCCCCGGTCCGCCAGCGGCTCCATCAACACATGGCAGTGGACGAACTGCAATCGCTGCGAATCAAAGGCCAGCACCACGACCTGCTCGGCGGAGCGGATAATCTCGATATTCTTGCCCGCTACGTCCTGGCAAATCAGGTATTGCTTGAATTGCGAAGGTGAGGACATGCCCGGATGAGAGCATGACTCTCACCAAGCTTGGGCTTCATTGCAAGCAACGTCTCGGTGCACAGACATCACACCCATTCTCAGCGATAAATCTCCCGTCGATGCCCGATGTCCACGATAAGCACGAGCAACACGGCATCCTTCACAGAATAGATGATGCGATAGTCCCCCACGCGGATGCGGTGAAGATCGTCTGTGCCTGAAAGCTTAACGTTGACCAGCGATTTTCCTCAAATTCTGCCGCCTGAATTCAGCATATTGTGCGTCACTGTGAGCGATCATGACCCGTTCAAAGAAACTTCGGCTTTTCTTCATCATGGCAACTACCGCCGCGGCAGTCATCGTGTGGGTATCACTTCGAGAGCAATCTTCTTCTCAGCAGATTCCACGGATGTTGGCCGCGTCTCTGCCACCTCAGTGTCAACAAGTCCTGCTCGTGCTCGCAGCAGATGATCATGCAATTAAGGCTCGTATGTGGATGCTGGAACGCGCCGAAGGCACGGCCTGGCATCAAGTCGATAGCCCTATTGATGTCACCGTCGGTCAACAAGGCCTGGCTTGGGGCACGGGCGAGCACACGGCACAAAGACCCGCCAGTTTTCGTATCAAGCACGAAGGCGACATGTGCAGCCCCGCAGGCGTCTTCCGCATCCCATTTGCGTTTGGCACAGCTCCCGCAGCACCTGACTTGAAACTGCCATATACGCCACTCACGCCAAGCATTATTGGCGTCGATGATCCAGCGTCGCGTTATTACAACCAAGTCGTGGATAATACCAAAGTCTCACGCGACTGGGACAGTAACGAACCCATGATCCGTCGCGATCATCTCTATGAATGGGGTGCGTTCATTGCGAACAACCCTACCAGCACACCTGACAATGGCTCCTGCATCTTTCTTCATCTCTGGTCCAGTCCGGGTGAAAGCACGGCAGGTTGCACTTCGATGTCTGGCAAAGACTTGAAGCGTGTGCTCACCTGGCTCGACCCTGCCAAGGAGCCACGGCTGGTGCAAGGAATAGAAGAGTGGTCACGCTAGACGTGTTGTGTTGAATACACTTCACTCCCATTCAATGCTCGCGGGCGGCTTCGTGGAAATATCGTAGAGCACGCGATTGATGCCGTTCAAATGCACCTTGCGCCCCCGGTTTAGTCATCGGTATATTGCGTGAGTCCCTGTATCCACACTTACGATGTCCGCAGCGGCCTGATAGAACACAGCGCGCAAATCGTCCTCAATCCTCACAGAATAAATGGTGCGGCCAAAGCGGGCGGAAAGGCTTGCGATCTTGTGCGTGCGCAGCCGAGGATCGTAGGGATTTTCCTGAAAAAATCTTCCAAGCCTGCCTGGCGGATTCCATCTGTGCGTCCGTGAGCTTTTTGTAGGAACGCCAGAACTGCGGCGTGGCGAGAAAGCGGTAGCGCGTCACTGTGGCAGGCGGTTAAACAGCGCGTCCTCCATCTCGGTCAATTCACCGCGCTGCGCCTCGGCCATGCCTTTCAGGAATGAATCAGGAATCATCGCCGCTTCCAGCTCGTGGACTTGGATGATGACCGCCGCCTTATCTTCAAGAGGCAAGCGGTCAATTTCGGCGATGACCGGAGTGGCCGTCATGGTGAAAAAGATAACCGAGGAAAGAAGCCGGGCAACGCCAAAATCCTTGATGACGGCAGCACTTCTGGTGCAGACCACCTATGCGCAATCACTCACGCTCCATGACGGCCTTGCTGCTCCACATTGCCGTTGCGGCGATTCGAGGTCGGGGGTTCTCGAAACCCGGGTTGTGGCAACATCGTATTGCGACCGGTGTTTATTGTTTGATTGTGAGGAATGCACATTGTCGTTGGCAAATGTGCAAGTTTTGTGCATGATCCAACCTTCAGACCACTTATACGGCGAACAAAATGGACGCATATTACATCTCGATAAACGATCAGCAGACTGGGCCATTTACGATTGAGCAATCCGGAACATGTGGAGGATCGGAAAGGTCACCTCCAAGGCACTTTATTGGCG
This sequence comes from Verrucomicrobiota bacterium, assembly GCA_043783015.1. GTDB lineage: Bacteria > Verrucomicrobiota > Verrucomicrobiia > Verrucomicrobiales > Verrucomicrobiaceae > VFKE01. Next base: position 1,359 of record JAYVZW010000134.1, on the reverse strand, counting down.
TGAGGGTGGTTGCGATGAATGGCTCCCGCTCTCAACGTTGAGTGACGAGCTTCAGCCGCCTCGTCAGTCTTACATGGTTTCTTCCAGAAGCGCTTCGCGTAGAAATTCGCGTGCCGAGAAGAAAATTTTGCCGGCATTCCTCCTTTGCCTTTTTGTGGGCTATCTTGGTGCTCATCACTTTTATTCTGGCAAAGTCGGCACCGGCATTCTTTTACTATTCTCCTGGATTCTATTTATTTTCACGACAGTCGTGGGTGCCAGGAGCGACACTCCCGGTATCCATGTTTTATGGGCGGTCAGCGGCATTGGTTTTAGCATTTGGTTATTAATCGATTTTATCATGATCATTGTTGGTTCATTCACTGATGGGGATGGTGCTAGGATTACCCAATGGACTTAAGGAGGCGCTGAGCCTCACGTCAGGGTGCTGTAGTGCTCTATCCTTTTGGCCCGCCACCAGTCCCGCCATTTCAACAGAACACTCCGTTGTTCATCGTTCAAAGCTCACCGTCCGAGCCAGCGGAACACCGCTGACTCCACGGCGGCAAATTGAACTTGTGGGAGGATTCCCAGGCGGCGCAAGGAGCGCACAATCGGATAGGTGGCGATGCTTTGAGCGAGAAACGCACCCGGCTTCAGCCAAGGAACCTGCACGGCAATTTCCCATGCTGAGCCGCGCAAGCTCGTGGTGTGCATAACAATCGTCGCAAGAACACGGTCATCCTCGCCAAACGGAATACTCATGACGAGGACGGGGCGGACTTTTTCAGCCCAAGCCGCAATCCCATTGCCAGACTTCACCGCGCCTGGGGATCATGCGACTCCTCCTCGTCGAACATCGCGGCGAGGGCATCGCCTGCCGCGCACAGTTCCTCATCCGTGATCTCACCCGAATCAGGAAGCGGTAGGCGGCGTGAGATGAGACGGGCGAAGATAGATTTTTCCCCGTCCGGCAATGATTCGAATTCGTGCAGGAGCTGTTCCGCAGTGGCGATCATGCGCCTATTCTTGCACAACAGGCCGGGAATGACAGAATGATTTTGCTGCAATATCATGGCCAATGTGGGTCGGCGGCCATCCGCCCACATCAGTTAGAAGTCGGCAGAGGGCTGCCGACCCACTTCACTCCCACTCAATGCTCGCCGGCGGTTTCGTGGAAATATCATAGAGCACGCGGTTGATGCCCTTAACTGAATTAAGAATCTTGTTCGACGCGGCGCGCAACACTTCATACGGAAGTTCCACCCAGTCGGCGGTCATGGCGTCTTCGCTGACGACGGCGCGCAGGGAGATGGCGGATTCGTAGCTGCGTTCGTCGCCTTTGACACCGACGGTTTTTACGGGCAACAGCGCGGCATA
>JAYVZW010000133.1:0-2213 GCA_043783015.1 Verrucomicrobiota bacterium | reverse complement strand
ATAGTCGTCCCCACTTTTGCCGTCATGTCGAGCACATTGCCGCGCGCGGCGTTGTCATACCACCACGACCCGAGGTAGTGGATGCGCTGGAGATATTTCCCGGTGCAAGCACCGGCATAGTAGCGCGTCCACTCGATCTCCTTCAGCAAATCGCCCTGGGCGTAGCTCTTCTTCGGCACTTCAATCATCCTCGCCAGCCCCAGTGCCGTCTCGAAAAACGTCCAGCAGTCCAGCCCGGTGAAATTCGCCGATGCCGACTCCACATGATCGTCGATCTCCAGCGTGTAGCCCTCATACTTCGTTCCGCGCATCGCATAGCCGAACTTCGCCACGCGCTCGCCCATCGGCAATGCGCGCCAGTTCTCCGACAACGCCCGCGCCACCAGCGCATCGAAAGCCGCGCGGCCCTTGAACGTCACGCTCTGCGGCAGCTTCTCTTCCGCGAAGGCAGAAAGCGCGAGCGCGGCGGTGATGGCAAGAGTCAGAAGACGGGCGGTCATGATTGCTGAACGATAACTCGAATACATTTATTCATCAACGCCCAACAATTTTGCCTGCAACAAGCGCTCGAACACCTCATAAATCACGGCACGGCGTTCAGCATAAATGCAGCGGATAGTTTTTCCTCCACGCGCATAGGAGAAAATGACACGAAAGCCGCCGGATCGCAGGCGGCAGCAGTTCTTCAACGGACCCTCAAGAGCCTTGATGTCGCCCCGCTCCCGTTCCAAATTGTGCAGCGCAGAGCGAAGCGCCTTGCGCGGATCAGGCGCGAGTTTGCGCACGAACTCCGCGACCTGCTCCGAGATTTCCACCCGAATCATTTGTCGAGCGCGGTGAGTGGGAGAAACTTCGTCCGACCCGCCTCATAATTCTGAATGGCCTTCATCGCCTTCGCATCGCCCAGTAAATCCAGCGTTTCTGTAATGGCCTCCATCCGCTCGCGCGAAACGAGGTAGGCGACCGTTTCGTCCCGGCGCGTGATCGTAATAGACTCCTCCTTAACGGCGTCCTTGAGCAGTTGCGGCAAGAGCGCCTGGGCCTGGGTGACTGAATATGTAGAAGGCATGGGTAAGATATATAACTTTTTGCAAGGGTCGTCAACCCATGGGATCTTAAATGAAAGGTGTGCTTTGATACTGTAAGTAGTCATTCAATACGCAAATGCCGCTTCTTCGTTCCCAGTGCTCGAAGTTTGCCCACCCTCGGACAAACCAAAACCGCGGGGGATGGTTTCGGCCACGGTCGCGAATTCTTTCCGCGCGCATTGCAGTGCCGCGATGATGGCTGCGGCGACGTGCTGTCGTTGCAAGTCCGGCAGCGCGGCGGCTGCGATGCGATCCAGCGCATCCTGCGGGATGAATGGCTCCAGGCCGTAGCCGATCATGCAGGCGGCTCGCGCGTTGGTGACATCGAATTCCAGCAGCACCAACCGGCAGGTGTTGCCGGCTTCCTGTTGGGCGGACAAGCCTCCGAGGTTGAACAACCAGAAGGCGTGGGCGGCGAGCGGGATTCGCGTGTCCACATGACTGACTACTGCGGCAAATCTGAGCTGGGGGAACTTCCGCGTCATTGCCCGCAATGCCTCGGTGACGTTGTGTTTTATTGCCGGGTCAAGCGCGCCCGTGAAGTCGGTCAGGGGAAACTCAAGTTGTGGGGCCGCACCCAGCACCCGGACGGTTGCGGCCAGATCAAAGCCGCAATGCGGACACGCGGGCACGCTTTCGTGCAAAGTTTGTCGGCAGGCCGGGCAGTGCATGGCGTGATGATGTCGTGAAATCCTGAAACTACAAGCCGGGATCGTGGTGGTCAGCGGCAGATATATTTCTTGTTTCCCTGGCAAATATTCTTGCCAAGACGCATCTCTCCGCATCCAATGACGCATGTGTTTAACCAGTCGCTGGTCCACGCCCCCGCCTCGCCTGCGCGTGATGGAGAGGCAAAAATTTAATCCATGATGTGGCGCGCCATTACCTGCATGGTTTTCGCGTTCTGGGTGGTGATGTTTTCGCTGCTGGTGCGCGCGACCTATTACCCGGAAGAAAGCCGATTCGCGCAATTGCCGCCGCGCTCGGTGTTGCGGATGTTTATCGACCAGGCAAACAACGCCAGCACCTTGCATCTCTATCGCGATGGTTTAAAAGTGGGACACTTGTTTCTGAGCGCCCATCGCGCCGTGGATTATCTGGAAAGTGGCGACTGCTCGTTGCTGG
>JAYVZW010000132.1:0-2223 GCA_043783015.1 Verrucomicrobiota bacterium | reverse complement strand
AGCATGGGCGTTTTGACGATCTTGCGAGAGGAAGGACGCATAAGCATGGACAAGATAATGCAGAACATGCCAACACCAAGCGGCCATTGATAACGCTCGACCGGGCGCGCCTCATGCCGCGAGTCCGCCTTTTGTCTGTCAAGTTGGGAGAGCAGGATGTCCACTGAATCCCGCGTCAGGGCTTGCGTGGACAGTTCAATGTATTTCGAACCGGTGATCAAGGCCACTTTCTGCAACAACTCCGACTCCAGTCGCGCCCTGATAACATTACCTTTCTCATCGCGCAGGTATTCGCCTTGATGTTCCGGATCTGGATCAGGGATAAGCGAACCCTCAACCGTGCCCATGCCTACTGGAAGGATGAGAAGATGCTTTTCCGCTGCCTCCTTGGCTGCGCGTTGTGTGCCCTCGTCTGTCTCCTGACCGTCGCTGAAAAGCACCATGCCGTGGTGTTGTCCGGGTGATTTCTCCACGAGCTTCAATGCCATTTCAATCGCAGCGGCGAGGCTGCTGCCGCCCCGTGGGATGGTGGTGTGATCGAGCGCATTGATGGATTCGCACACGGCATCGTGATCAGTCGTCAGCGGTGCCTGCAAAAATGCACGCCCCGCAAAGGCAATGAGGCCGATGCGTTCGCCAGGAAGTTTTTCGACCAAATCCAGCGCTGCAAGTTTCGCGCGCGTGAGTCGGTTGGGTGTCATGTCATCGGCCAGCATGGATTTGGAGGTGTCGATGGCGATGAAGATGTTGCGACCGCTTTGAGGAATGTCCTCTTCTTCAAATCCGACATGCGGCCGGGTCAGGGCAATGATGACAAATGCCAGACCCAGAATCTGGAGTCCAAAATGAAGTCCTGACCAGGCCATGGAAGCGCCGCCGAGCAAACTCTGACGCAGCCGGGTTGAGGACGCGAAAGCTTCCACGGCCTTCTGTGCGCGGCCATCCGACCAGATCTTCAGCAGCGCGATGAACGGCAGCACGAAGAGCAGGAAGGCGTAAATGGGGGATGCGAAGTTCATGATGACATCAGACCGTGACCGGGGCGGTTCTTGCTGCCGTGGTTTTCCAGACAAGATGGATGGCAAAGAGCGTTGCCGCTATGATCAGGAAAATCTGAAACAAGTCCCGCTTCTGGATGATGACACGCTTCTCGATTTGCGTTTTTTCCAGTTCATTGATGGCGCTGAAGACGCTCTGAAGCGTTGCAGAGTCCTGGGCCTTGAAGAATTTACCTCCACCGATGGAGGCAATTTCCCGGAGAGATTTTTCATCGAACTCATCGCGACCCGAACTTATCGGAGGCCGACCCGGTATAGGGATGAGATGCATTCCAGGAGTGCCCACGCCGATCGTGTAAATGCGGACGCTAGGTTTGAGAGAGATTGCCAGTTTGGCCGCATCCACGGGGCTCAATTTGCCTGAGTTATTGGCGCCATCCGTGATGAGCACCAGGACTTTGCTTTTAACTTTTTGATCGTCGAGTCGCCGGGCCGCCGCAGCAATGCCGCTGCCGATGGCGGTGCCGTCTTCCATGATCCCGGTCTGGATGCGGTCCATGTGACTGAGCAGCCAGTCGTGATCGAGGGTCGGCGGGCAGGGTGTGTAGGGCGCACCCGCGAATGCGACGATACCGATGCGGTCGTTGGGCCTACCCTTGATAAAATCCACCAGCACACGCTTGGCAGCAGTGATTCGGTTGATGTTGCTTGATCCTGCGTAGTAATCCTCGATGAGCATGGACAAGGAAACATCAACTGCCATGCAGATGGCGATGCCCTCGGTTTTTACTTCATCATAAGAGATGACTTTCTGCGGGCGAGCCATCGCGATGATACAGCAGGCGAGACCTGCATGTAGCAAGTTGAGAACAAAGCCGCCCTTGCGCGAGCGTGTTGGTGCGCCCAGGTCTTCAATCAAGCCCGCAGTCGGAAACAACAAGGTGGGCGCCTGACCCTTGCGTCCCCGGAGCCACGCCAGCCACGGCAGAACCAGCAGCAGCAAAAGCCACCAAGGATCGGCCAGCTGGATGTTGGGAAAGAAGGGGAGAGGCATAGGGCTGAAATACTTAGTCAGATCACGGCAGATATATTTGCCGGCTTGGATTCTTGATCCAAAGCATCCAGCGCTGACTGGATCAACGCTTCCGCTTGAGCCGTGGTTGAGGGCGCGGGCGCGAATGCAAGACGGTCACAAAGTTCTGCGACTGGCTCGAACCGGGCCCGC
>JAYVZW010000131.1:0-6716 GCA_043783015.1 Verrucomicrobiota bacterium | reverse complement strand
CCAACGGATCAGGGTCATCGTAAAGACCATTGGAAAATGAAACAACATGTTTAATGAATCCTAAATATCATACATACTTTGATACTTAAGACAATTAAACATATGATATTTATTTATTTTTGATTTTTGCACGACCGTCCGCATTTCTGATAGGCCATTGGGAAGGCGCCGATGGCCTGAATCTGCTGCAAGGCCTAAGCCATTCGGCGGCGGCGCAGTCCGGCCGCAATGGCGGCGACCAGCATCAAGGCCGCAGATCCCGGTTCCGGAACCGGCTGGTGAGTTTGCAAATTGAAACTTCCCGGCGTCACAGAAAAAGACCCAGCGCCTTCCACATTGTTAAGGCCGCCAAAAACCACCGCGCTCGCATTGGAGATTTTCCAGTCGAGGGGCTGGCTGGACTGGTCGGATGGAGCTGGGAAAAGCCAGTCGTTGGCCGGGCTGCCGTCGCTGGCGTTGTTCGTGATCAAGGCCCATTCGACCCCGGAGGCATAGGTTTGGGAATTGAAGGCCCACATGTAGCCTTTTTCATTTTGAGAAAACGTCCAGGCAGGCAGAGGCGGTGACTTGCTGGATGTGCCGCCCGCGGTCAAGTTCGCGCTGGAGGCAACATAGCGCAGGGCGGAGTTCCATCCGCTGCTCGCAGGAGCCTCGGCATGGTCGAACACTTTCCAATTTGTCTCCCACAAGTTGAGATTGGTGGAGTCGGGAACGAAGCCCGTCTGGAAGGAGCCGATCTCAAACTTGAACGCATCGCTCAGCGCGACGCCGTTGCTGTCATAGAGATTGCTCAGGAGGTTGCTGCCCCAATTGATTGACCTGGCAGAAATCGTCCCGCTGCCTGCGATCATCAGGAAGATAATTGCCGCGCGCCAGGTTCTCATGCAGTTGGGCCCGATTGACATGGAATGCAGGGGAAGTCCACCCGTTCTGCAAGCGGATGCCTACCGCACCTTGGGCAGGCGATGGCGTTTGATGAGCAGTGCCAGGCCGGTGGCGAGAATTAGAATGGCGCTTCCGGGTTCCGGCACCACAGCCAGTGTGAGGCTGGTGGTGGGCGAGGACTGTGTGGATGTGCCGACTACGTTGCCAGTGATGTCTGAGAAATAGAAGGCAGCGCCCAAGTCCGTGCAGGCGCAACCAGGTGCATCAAGTGCCGAAAAGGCCCAGTTAGCTCCGAGGTTTGGATTTGGCATGGAAGTAAAAACCCCGGTGTAAAGTCCCCATTGCGCGCCCACATTGGTCCTGCGGTCATTGAACACCCAGACGTAGGCGGTCTTGTTGGAGAAATCGAAGTTGGGCGTCGGCGAGTTATCGACATTGATGTAATTCGGATGCGAATTCGTCACATGGCTGGCGAGGTCGGCGGTATGGCTGCTGACGCCGAAGCCGCTGTCGTTCGTGATGTTCGCTTGGGCGGCAACAACCGAGGAACCGCCGCCTAAATAATTCGGATCCCATTGAACAAGGCTGGATGGTGGGGTGGGAGAACTGCCCGCAGCAACGGCCCTGTCGAACACATGCCAGTTAGCGGCCCAGCTCGTTACATTGGATGCCGTGGGGGTGAACGTGTCAAAAGTGCCCAGCTCAAACCAAAACGTCGAGTCCAGTTTCGTAACGCCATCTGCCAGATAATAATTGTCCCCGAAACTTCCGCCCCAAGTGATGAGATCGGCTTTGATGGGTCCAGCCTCGAAAACGAGGGCAGTTACCATCAGCAGGCATCTATTCAATTTCATGGGAATAATAGCTAGAAAAATTATCAGAGAGGAATCAACCGAACTTAGGGCGATCAAATTGGACGGCACAGAATCGGCACAACATTATATATGGTAAATTACATATAATATAGAAAGTATGCAAATCTTTGCAAGCAATAATTTATAATTACTGATATTTAATTAAGCTTGATAATCTTACCTGCTACCGGTTGCTGGAAACATCGTCTCTGCTGAAACCCTGACCTGCACGTCCTCACGCGGCTCTTTCAATCCCTCTTCCGGGTAAGTGGAACCGCAGAAGCGATCTAACAGAGCGTCATGTGACGAAGCGTGCCGGCATCATGGTGTCCAGGGCAGCGGCATCACGTAGGCTGGGAATCCGCTGATGGATCGAATCATGGCGCCGCGTTGTGATTTGAACAGGCTGGTGTTGTTAAGATTGGGGGCGGAGACAACTCCACGCGGCGACCACTGGTTCAGGGCCTGGTATTTGAGCAGGAAGTTTGGGATGTAGGTGGAAGCCGATGTTCCGGTGGAGTCGGACTGCCAGTTCTGAATGAGATCGGCCAAGGCAGGGTTGGGGCTGCCGGTGAATCCGGCGGCGAGCATGGCCCGGCTGACCGGGCTTTGATCCATGGGCCAGCCACCACCGATGAAGTTGCTGCCGGTCCTGATCGGGGCCGCGAACGCGTGGCTGCGAACGGCACCTGTGAAGAGCTGGTCAATATTGGGGTTGCTGCTGCGCGCAGTGACGAACATGGCCTCCGCAGGATCAAACAGACGGCCACCGGCATCGGTCAGGGTCGCGTCGCCGTCGAGCACCCATTTGCGCGGGATGACCGGGGCGCTGATGTTCTCCACCAGATAATAAACTTCGAATACCTGGGTGTTCCTGTTAAAGAACGTCAGCTTGTCGGCCGTGGTCGAGTCAATGGACGCGTTGAACCTTGTCTTATCGAAGAGTTCATCGAGCGTCCAATGGCTGTGCAGTTTGACGAAGTCGCCCGCGCTCAATGTCGGCACCGGGGAGAGCGTATTGAGCGGACTGGAGGCGGCGAGCACGAGAGTGTTGGCGGTGGAGGCGTTCACATCCACTTCAAAGCGATGTCCCGCCTTGGTGCCGTTGACAACTTCGATGTAATAGGAACGGCCCGTGGCCTGCATGGCGGTCTTGAGATTGCCGCTGCCCGCCGATGTGGTCAGAGTAAGTGTGCCGCCGCTGGCCGCATCAATGGTGCCGCAGAATATCTCCCCGTCCGTGTAAGGCATGCTGAATGTCTGGCAGACATGCTGCGTGGCCGTGCGGCGTGACCAGCCCCAAGTTCCGGTGCGCGATGAAACGGAGGCATAAGTGACTTTTACTCGCATGAAGCCCTGTCCTGCGGTCAGGCCAGTAAGTGTCTCCACATCCTGATAAGTGGCTGTGACGGTCCCGTCGCCATTGTTAGTCGTCGTGTTCGGCGACACGCCGAGGCTGTTCCAGCCTGCGCCATTGGCACCGCTGGCCGAAAGGCTGGAGATATATTCCATGGTAAAGGTCGTGTTCGAGAGACCGGACATCTGACGCACTTTCGCGTCGATACGATAGCCCGCAGGCTTGGTGCCATCAACCACTCTGACAAGCTGGAACGGCTCCCCATTGATGAGGACGTTGGTGCCGGAATCCAAGCCAAAGGAGGTTTTTAGCAAATTGTTGTAACAACCGGCCCTGGGATTGGCCAGAGGATCGGTGAAGGGCATGGTGACGGTTGCTTGTGGCGACCCCTTGCCTGCGGCATCGATTGATGCGTAATCAAAAGTGCAGGTGATAGCCCCATCATTAGGGTCGAGCGTGAGCAGCGCGGCATTGTAGCCCGTAATGGTTTGGCCTGCGGTGACAGCGGTGCCGTTGTAGTAAAGAAGGCCATTAGACGGCAGGGTCGTGATGACGAATGTGCTGACAGTGGCGTCCTCAGGGTCGGAACCGGAAAGGGCGGGCACAGTGACTTTCGAGGTGCCGCCCGGGTTGAATTGGGCGGCTGCACTCACATTGTTGGCCGTAGGAAGCTGCTCGATGCCGAAGTTCGCGTTGGGCACACTGGAGGTGGTGACAGCCAGAGCCAAGGCGCCGTCGATCGTGCCATCGCTACCAGCGCCTGTGCCGAGATTTTCCCCGGTGTTGACCCAACCGCCGGGCAGGGCCGCAGCAGGAGCCGGATTACCGACGGTGCCCTGCGTGGTGCTGAGCACGACGGTGTAGCTCGTATTGGGAACGACGGTGCCAAAGCTGTAAGTGCCGTCTGCTGCGACCGCGATGCTTTGTGATACATTGCCTCCTGTGACCAGGTTGGCGTAGAGCGTGCCGCCCGCGTTGCTGCCGGTGCCGTTGACAGTGTTGGCCGGTGTGCCAAGCAATCCGTCAGCGTCATCGAAAACCTTGCCGCTGATGCCAATGGCCGTGAATGGCATGGTGACGGTGGCGGGAGTGGATTCTTTGCTCGCGGCATCGATTGCAGCATAAGTGAAGCTCACTGTGATGGAACCATCATTCGGATCAAGCTTGAGCAGTGATGAGTTATAGCTGGATATGATCTGGCCAGAGGTGACAACGACGTTGTTATAGTAAAGCGTGCCGTTGGCAGGCAAGGTCTTGATCATAAAAGTCGTGACGGAAGGATCTTCCGGATCCGCACCGCTCAAGGTGGGGACGGTGACCTTGTTCGTGCCGCCGGGATTGGACTGTGACGCGGCGCTCACCGCGTTGGCGGTCGGCAACTGCTCAATGCCAAAGTCCTTGCCGGTGACATCCGTGGCCGAGACGGCGAATGCGGTATAAGCCAGCGGTGACGTGTTCGTCCATCCTGCGGGAACGGTTGCAACCGGCGCGGGCTGGCCCACGGTGCCGGCGCTGATAGCCAGTCGAATGGTGTAGTTAGCCGGAGGAACGGTGCTGAATCCATAGGAGCCGTCGTTCGCGACCGCTGTGCTTTTCGCCACGTTGCCCGAGCCATCAACTAGGATGGCGTAGAGCGTCGCGCCAGCGTTGGTGCCGGTTTCCCCAAGGGAGGGAATGTTGGTGAACGTGTTGTTGGCGCTGTTGTCGGCGTCGTCCCAAACCTTGCCGCTGATGAGCACGGCACGCGCCTCGAAGTCCTGTGCGGTGAGATTCTGTCCCACGGCCAGAGCCGCGCTGATATTGTCGGGATTGGCCCCGTCACTATCCGCCAGGCTGGCATAACCGGCGGGGGTGTTGGTCACTTTGGTGATCTGATAAGAACCTGGCAGGAGGTTGCTGAAGGAGTAAGCTCCGCTGACGCTCGTTGTCGTGGTCTGTATCGTGTCGTCAGCCGTGCCGAGAATGCCGTCTGCTCCAGCGAAGGTTAGGGTCATCGTGACGCCGTTAAGTCCCGCTTCACCCACGTCGGCGATGCCGTTGCCGTTGCCGATCACGTATTTGCCCGCGATGCTGCCCAAGGACTGGTTGTAACCAAAGTTCTTATTAGAAGCGTCCGCGACAAGGTTGGTGATCGTGGTCTTGTTATCCTTGGTGACATCAGGATCGCCGGTCTGGACATAGGCTGCGTTTGGAAGAGATGCGCTGTTGACCGTGATGGTAACATTGCTGCCGCTGAGGATTCCCGCGAAGGAATACGCGCCAGTGCCGTCGGTCGTTGTTGTCAGAGTTTGATCCACAGTGCCGTCCGCATTGGTGTCAACGCCTGCGGTGACAGTCACGTTGGCCAGGCCCGGTTCGGTGCCTGCTTTGATGCCGTTTCCTGCCCCACCACCGCCTGCGCCGTTGTCATCCCAGACCACGCCGCTGACACTGAAAGTTGGCGTTGGAATCTTATAACCAAAGTCCACGGTCAGCACGCTGCCGCCGCCGACGATAGTCGCGGTGCCGATGCTGTCCTTGACGGCATCCGGATCAGCGGTGGGTGTGGTGCCATAATTGCCAGGCAGCGACGAAGTCAGCACCTGCACTTTGTAAGTGCCGTCCGCAAGACCGCGGAAGTAATAGTGACCGACCGAGTCTGTCACGGCACTGTCCAGCAAAACCGTCATGGTGGAATCCCAAAGCATCACCGTGACATTGGGCAGCCCTGGTTCGCCCGATCCCTGGCTTCCATTGCCGTCGGCGTCGGCAAAGATGGTGTCTCCGACGATGCCGCTGTTGTCGCGGCCAAAGTTGAGGTTCTCGATTTCATCACCCGCAGCAGCGATGAAGCTGTAGCTGATCGGTGTGGTCCGATCACTTAGAGCCGCCGGAATGTCTGTGTCGGCGGTATTATAAGTGACGGTGTAAGTCCCGGCGGGCGGCAGGAAACTGTAAACGCCCGAAGCGTTGGTGATAGTGGCGAGATTGACTGCGGCTCCATTGCTGTCCACGCCGGAGAGGGTGACGGTGACATTCGGCAGGGGGCTCTCGCCTGGATCGAGCACGCCGTTGTGGTTGGCATCATAGAAGACGTGACCTTCCACGAAAGCCGCTTCAACAAAGCCGAAGTCGGCGGTGAGGATGGACATTGCCGCTGGCGTCAGGGTGACGGCCAGCTTGGTTTCCGTGGTGCTGACCATAAAGCCGGTGAGTCCCGCGTGCGGGCTGCCGGGAGGTGCGGGGACGGTTTGTTCTTCACTGACTGCGATATAGTCGCCGGGAGGAAGGTTGCTGAAGAGATACTGTCCACTGCCATTGGTGGATGTGCTGCCAACAATGGTGTCAACGCCGGGATCGAAGGAGCCGTTGTGATTGACGTCATTGAAGAGGGAAACGACCGCGCCGGTGACAAGGCCTTCGCCGACGTCTTGGGCGCCGTTGGCATTGGTGTCGTAATAGACGGTGTCACCTATCTTGCCGGAATAGTTATAACCATAGTCGGCCGCAGTGTAGTTCTGGCTGGCGGCGAGATTAACAACTTGGACTCCACTGGCGCTGGCTCCGCCACTGACAAGAGTTACACCGGGAGGCAGGCTGGGATCAGTGCCGCTTACGACCACGAGGTAATTGCCCGGATT
>JAYVZW010000130.1:0-6730 GCA_043783015.1 Verrucomicrobiota bacterium | reverse complement strand
GCCATGCCGCAGCCGCCGTCATTGGTGGCGCTGCCGCCGATGCCAATGAGGATGCGTTGCGCCCCTCTCTCCAGCGCGTGCCGGATCAACTCGCCTGTGCCGCGGGTGCTGGCCTGGTGCGGATTAAGTGGCAAGTCCGAAACCATCGACAGACCGGATGCGGCGCTCATTTCCATGACGGCCTCGCGTTGCCCGTCGCGGTGGACGATGCCGTAGCGAGCACGAATGGCGCGGCCTTGCGCATCGTGCGCGAGAGCTTCGCGCCATTCGCCGCCGAGCGCATTGATCACGGCTTCCGTGAATCCTTCCCCGCCGTCAGCGATCGGACAGACCTCGATTTCTGCATTTGATCCGCTGCGGCGCAAGCCGCGTGTCACGGCATCGGATGCTTGCTTCGCTGTGAGCGAGCCTTTGAATTTGTCGATGGCGATGAGGATGCGCATGAATGCGGGGTATAGATCACAGACGGCACTTACTTGCACTCGCTGAGGAAGCGATTCACCAACCGGTCATCGGGAACATCGGCGCGACATTGTTCGAAGAGTGCACGCGCGTTTGCTTTGTCACCGCCACGGAAGAATTCGATGGCCTGATCGTAAATGTCCCACCATGCGGGTTCTTCGTGACCTTCGCGAAGCCCCTGCACAAAATAGATTTTCACAGGGATGGCTTTGCCTTTGACCTTCACGATGTCGAGCGGGCGGCAGAGATGAGTGGATCGGATGTGAAAATGAACGGCGTCGGTGACGATGAGGTCGCATTCGTATTCTTTCGTCAGTCCTTCCACGCGGGAGGCCAGATTCACATTGTCGCCGATGACGGTAAGTTCCATGTGTTCGTGCGGCGGCGCGGATCCAATGTAGCCGACAACGACATCGCCTTGATGAATGCCGATGCCGATGCGCAGCTCGGGCATGTCCCGCCTGCGCCAGCCGGCATTGAGCCTGATGAGGGCCTCCCGCATGGCCAGAGCACTGGTGACGGCCATATGGGCATCGCGCTTGAGACCGTGGCCTCGATCACTTGCATCAGGCATGGAACCCCAAAGAGCCATGACGGCATCGCCGATGAATTTGTCTATACTGCCATTAGTGACGAAGACTTGCTCGACCATGCCGCTGAGGTATTCGTTAAGCTGAATGACAAGTTCCTCGGGCTTCATGCCTTCGGAGAGTGAAGTGTAACCGCGGATATCCGAGAACAAGATGGTTACCGCACGCTCCACCCCGCCCATGGTATGGAAGAGGCCCTCTCGATTCTTCAGCATGGCGGAGACGTGTTCAGGCGAGAACTGACGCTGGACGATGCGCGTGAGTTTTCTTTTCTCACGAAGCTGGATAAGGAAGTTCCCCGTTAGGCCAAGCAAGCCACAACCATTCAGGGCGAGGCTGAGCGGGATGGGGCTGACTTCAAAATCGAATTTATTGAAAATAGCGAAGCAACCGTAAGCGACGCCGATCGTAAGCAGCCAGATCGCGACCAGCGTGATGACGGGCTGACGGATGAAGGTAACCAGCAGCCAGGCGATGACAGCACCGGTGATAAGACTGCACCAGAGCCACCAGCCCGCGGCGTCATACAGAAAGGAATGGGCCAGGAGCGCTGTGAGCGCGTGTGCGTGGAGCTGGACTCCCGGAATGGAACCAAGCGGAGTAAGACGGAAGTCCTGCTGCTCTTGCGCGGTGGCACCGATGAGAACAATTTTGTCTTTAAAAAGTGACCCGTCGCCGAAGTTCGCTTTCCACAAATCAGGCACGAATATCTCGTGAAGAGAGAGCGGAACATAACTGTCTTTGTCCGCAAAGCGCATCCGCTCCCATTCGCTGACGTCAGCACTGGCAGTGACGTTCAGTTTCCGCGCCATGGCCAGTGCGATGGAAGGGATGGGATGGTCATCAGGATCAGGCACGCCGCCCTCGACCTTCCAGCGCGTGGTCTGGTAGCGCGCGTATCGCACGATATCATCGCCAATGGCCCAGAAATTGAGATAACCCCAAATGAAGTCCTCTGGAATTCCCTGTCCGGTAATGGAGGAGCTGGGATACTCGAACTTGGAGAATGAAGTGCGGGTCTTATCATCAAATTTCTCGTCAAACCTTGCGCCTATGATGACTTTGCCTGCGTGGTGTTTGAGAGCTTCGCCGAGAGCCTTGTCATCTGCTTCATCAGTGGGGCCGATGAAAGCGAAGTCCAGAAACACCATCCGCGCGCCCGCTTGCATGAGCCGGTCAATCGTCAGCGCCCAAGCTCGACGCGGCCAAGGAAAACGACTTTTCATTGACTGCAGAGCAGGAGAAGCTTCGATGTCTTCCGGCCAGGCCGATGAGAGACCGGACGCTATGCCGAGGCTCTTCTCATCCACACCGAGAATAACGATGTCATCGCGTGCGGGAGTCTTGCGGCCCTGCCGGTGGAACTCATCGAACACGGCGCGATCACGCTGTTGGAGCAGCGCTGCCGACCAAGGCCATTGATACAAGACAGCAAGCAGCGCGAAGGCTGCGCCAATGAGCGGCATCATCACACGCTGGCTACCGGCAGATTGTGCAGGGGCATTTCGATGGGCAGGCTGGCGCGTCACCTGCTCTGCATAAATCTGAAAACCTTCCGTTGCAAGCGCGACAGACTGGACAGAAGACAGGCTTTCTGTATTCTACCATTTTAAGTCACGCCTGCCCCCAGTTACATCCATGATCTGTATAAATGTCACACGCCTCAGCAACCTGACCCTCCTTGCCATCTTGTCGCTTGGCGTGTCCATCACGGTAACGGGCCAGACCTTGATTGATCCGTCACGTCTATCGCAAGGCATCCGGCCCGACATCGCAGCGCAGCCGCTTCTGCGCGACAGTAACGGCCTCGTGCGGGGCACGCTTGCGGAGGAGAATGTTTTCGCACCGCAAACGACCGGTGATGATGATATCGGCCTGCAACTCATCCTGAAACGCCAGGAACGCCAAGAGCCGTTCAGCGCTTCCATTGACAGTGCTGAATACTACACTGACAACGCCGCCAATCTTAACAAGGGCGCGCAACAGGACTGGTTCTATGTCGGCGGCATCAATCTGGGATATCAGCCCCGCCTGGCCGGGACGCTTTACTTCGACACCTCTGTCAGTCACCACTGGTATCGCTACGATCAGTTGAACCGGCTCGACTACGAAGACGGCACCGCAGCGGTGGGCTTCATCAAGCTCATGCCCAAATGGTGGAACACCCTCTGGCACGCGCATTATTTCTACGAGCGCATCACCCAGGGAATCGATAACTCTCCGATTTACCAGACGCACAATCTGCGCCTGGGCGTTCAAAAGACTGCGTTCATCGACCGTCTAAACAGCCTTAATCTCAGTCTGATGGCCAACCTGGCCTTCGACACCACGCCGGACACCCTGAAGCGCAACGAATACTCCGCGCTCACCGGCTGGAATTTCAAAATCTCGCCCAAGACCGTATTCACTCTTTCATATCGTCTGGCTTATTACGATTACTCAAATCTCGACGGCCGTCAGGACTGGTATCATAACTTCGGCGCGACCGTCGCCTATCGGCCCACCTCATGGTGCGAGCTGGCCGCGACTTACGGTTACACGCTCAACCGCTCTAATCAGGAAGTCTTCAGCTATGACGCCCAGCTTGCCGGACCGTCCGTCGGATTGAAAATGAAATTCTAAACTCGCACCATCCCTGCCATGAAAACAACATTCTTCCATCTGCTCACCATCACGCTGCTTCCACTCACCGCGCTTCCCGCCGCCAGCTACGACAAAGCGGAAATCACCCGGCTGGAGAAAGACGTAAAAATCCTCAAAGAAAATGCTCCTCCGCATACCGCCACTGTGGGAGAACAGATCAATCCCGTCACATCGGTCGCCACGGGCGCAGCCTCCCGCGCGGAACTTCGTTTCCCGGACAAATCCCTCACGCGCCTCGGCTCCAACTCCCGCTTCACCCTCCACGGTCAGGGGCGCACCATAGACCTCGACAAAGGTGTCATGCTGCTGGAAGTGCCGCAAAAAATCATCGGGGCCAAAGTCCACACTGCGGCCGTCACCGCCGCCGTCACCGGGGGCACCATCATGATCGAGTATCTCCCCAATGGTTTTATCAAAATCTTCTGCCTTGATGGACATCTGGATGTGGTCAACAACCGCGACCCCTCCGATTTCCTGACGATCAATGCCGGCCAGTTCCTCATGATGCCTGCGAACGCCGAAAAAATTCCTCGCCCGGCGGCGGAGTTCGACATCAATCTCATGCTCAAGACCTCCAAGCTGGTCTCCCCGGATGAAAACACGCCGACCAACAAGGACATTGCCGATGCTGTAAAAGATCAGGCCCAGGATCTCCTCAAGGGCGACCTGATCAAAACCAACCTCATCATTCCCGGTCGCGGAACCTTGGTCTCCCTTTCCAACAACACCGCGCTGAACCTCTTCAATAACTTCTCACTGCAGGACAAAAGCCCGCCCGCTCCCAAACCCGGTCCCGGTCCCGGTCCCGGTGCGGCCCCCGCCCCGCCAGCGCCTCCGGTCTTCACGGGATACATTCCTCTGATCGCCGACACCACCATCCTCAACGGCAACAGCCTCATCAAAACCGACCCAAAGGTGACCGCCTATAATGTGGGCGCTGGAAAAATCATCACTTCAGATGGTCTGGTTTACAACGGACTCAAAGAAAAGCCTTTCCCCTTCTTCGCCTTTGGCAGACTCGACATCACCGATCCCAATCTCCAGCCCTGGCTTAACTCCAAGGGCGATTGGGCGGCCTATAAGTTCGAGAATCTCATCATCAACGGCACGCCGGAGTTCGTTTATGATAATAACATCCGCCGCATCCTGATCATTAATCCGCCCCCCAGCATCGGCATCAGCAACGTCATCCTGGCGGCACAGAACAACATCACGCTCGACGCCAACAACGCTCTGGCTCAGTCAATCGGCGGCGACGCCGCGAGCACCAGCACCTTACTCGATATCGGTAAATCCATTGTAACCAATCTTCTGCTCTATTCGCAGGATGGCAGCGTGGAGCTTGCCCGCGGATTCAACATCAACTCTTCCGGGCAGGATGTCGCCATCACTGCGGCCGGTTCCACTTCAGACGTCACACTGCGGGGTGATGTAACCATTACCAACGCCAACTTGCTCATCGGCGCGGGTCAGGATGTTCTTATCAACAGTAATGTCTCCGCCAATGACGTGGCCATCAGTGCTGGGCGTGATGTGACAATTGACGGCAATGTGGATAGCAAAAACCCTGGAATCACCGCCAAAAATGGCAACCTCGTCATCGCCGCCAAGCGCAACATCCACATCACCAATTCCGCGCAATTGACCGCGCTCGCCAGTCTCAGTAATGATGACCTGGTCGATGCCCTTATTAGCCTGGAATCCACTCAGGGCGACATCACCGTTGACAGCCAGTCCAACGTCAGCGGCACCAACGTGGAGATCGCGGCGTTCAATGGAAACGTCAGCATCCTCAACAGCAACATTACCGCGACCCACGCTCTCAAAGTCGGCGCGTTCCGCCCAGACGGCACGCTCCTCATCAACGGCAGCGTGCTCACGGGAGGCGGCAGCTCCCTCAGCACCACTGATCTCATTCGCCTCTACGCTGGCGGGAGCAACGGCACAGTTCTCTTCCAAGGCAGTGTAACACTCGATAGTGACGAGGTTCAGATTGCCGGCAAAACCGTGCAGGTTGACTCCACCGGGAGCGTCACCGTTACCAAGGGAAACACCCACGTCTTCTCAGACAATCACAACTACAACAAGAGCGGCTACGGAAACATCAACAGCACCTACCTGAAACAATACAACTTCAGCGCCCCCAAACCAGACTTCAAAACTGGCGGAAAACTGGGGAGACCTACAGATTGATAAAGCCCCGGCCTCCGCTAGTTGGAGCTTAACTTGTTTGCCCGTTCCAGACCCTCATCTTCCCAGGAAACCGGGTCTTCCACAGGCTCCAGATGCGTCAGCACCGTCAGCCGCGGCACATTCGCGCGGATTTCATTTTCGATCTGTTCCGCCAAGTCGTGTCCCCGCGCCACAGTCCAACCACCGGGCACCAGTAAATGCACGGACATGAACCTCCATGCTCCGGCGACTCGCGTGCGCAACGCATGATATTGCATTCCATCACTCGCGTATTTGGAAAGCACCTTGCGAATGGCCTCCATTTCTTCCGGTGGCAGTGAGGTGTCCATCAACCCCAGCATGGACTGTCGCATCAATCTTACCCCCGTGGCGATGATGTGAACCGCGACCGCCAATCCCATCAAGGGATCAAGCCAGTTCCAGCCGGTCAATGACACCATGCCAACAGCCGCGATTACCACGATTGAAGTCCAGACATCGGTCATCAAATGCTGGCCGTCCGCTTCCAAGGCGATGGAATGCGACTGACGCGCCACGCGGAAAAGAATGCGGGCGACCACCAGATTGATCACCGTGGCCGCCCCCGCAACCCACAGGCCCAAGCCTACTGCGTCCAGGGGGTGCGGATGAACCAGATGGCCGACGGCATTCCAGCCGATGCCCGCCGCCGCCAGCAGAATCAAAGCGCCTTCCATCCCGCTCGCAAAATACTCTACCTTCGTGTGGCCGTGCGCGTGATCATCGTCGGCAGGCCTCATGGCCACAGTGATGGAGATCAGTGCAATGATCGCGGCGGCCAGATTGACCAGCGACTCCAGACCGTCTGACAGCAATCCCACGGA
>JAYVZW010000129.1:0-2228 GCA_043783015.1 Verrucomicrobiota bacterium | reverse complement strand
ATCGGGTATTGAGCATTTACTGTTACTCCGTCTCCTTTCAAGTTAATTGTATGAAATATTTTTTGTGCTCGTAACAAGGGGGTTACTCAGCGAGCATCCTGCCCGGCTCAATCCCGGAGATTTTTAGCCCCATTGACCTGGGAATTGACCCGGAGGCGCAGGCCGTTAAGCCTGATGAAGCCGGTGGCGTCGTCTTGATTATAGGCCTTCGTCGGGTCAGCTTCCATCGTCGCGATGTGCGGGTTATACATGCTGAACTTCGACTTGCGGCCCGCAGCGTGGATGCCGCCTTTGTAGAGCTTCACGCGGACGGTGCCGCTGACATTTTTCTGGCTTTCGGTGACAAGCGCCTGGATGGCGAGACGCTCAGGGGCATACCAGAAGCCATTGTAAACCAGATCGGCGTATTTCGGGATGAGTGAATCACGCAGGTGCATGACCTCGCGGTCCATCGTCAGGCTCTCGATCTGGCGATGTGCGAAGTGCAAAATGGCACCGCCGGGTGTTTCATACACGCCACGGGATTTCATGCCGACGAAGCGGTTTTCAACCATGTCCACGCGGCCGACTCCGTGTTTGCCGCCGAGCTTGTTGAGTGTCTGCATGACTTTTAGTGGTGTCATTTCCTTGCCGTTCACGGCGACGCAGTTTCCTTTTTTAAAATCGAGCGTGACATATTCCGGCTTGTCCGGCGCATCTTCTGGGAAGCAGGAGAGCACGGTGAAGTAGTCTTTGTTTTTCTTGTCGCCTGCGTCGAACCATGGGTCTTCGAGAATGCCGGCCTCGTAGCTGATGTGCAGGAGGTTGCGGTCCATCGAGAAGGGCTTTTTGGCGCTGGCTTGCACGGGAATCTTGTGCTTCGCGCAATAGTCGATCATTTCCTGGCGGCCGGGAAATTCCTTACGGAACCGTTCGTCACGCCACGGAGCGATGATCTCGATCTCCGGCGCCAGCGCGGCGGCAGTGAGTTCAAAGCGCACCTGATCGTTGCCTTTGCCGGTCGCGCCGTGGGCGATGGCGGTGGCACCTTCCTTCTTCGCGATCTCTACCATGCGCTTGGCAATCAAAGGACGCGCGATGCTCGTGCCGAGGAAATACTGGCCTTCATAAATCGCGCCGGCCTGCATCATCGGGTAGATGAAGTCGCTGGCGAACTCGTCCTGTAGATCGTCAATGTAGATGGACGACGCGCCTGTCTGCTTCGCCTTTTTGTTCAGTCCTTTGAGTTCGTCTTCCTGCCCGATGTTGGCGCAGAAGCAGATCATCTCTGCGTCATAGGTTTCCTTGATCCAGGAGAGGAGCACCGAGGTGTCGAGA
This sequence comes from Verrucomicrobiota bacterium, assembly GCA_043783015.1. Classification (GTDB taxonomy): domain Bacteria; phylum Verrucomicrobiota; class Verrucomicrobiia; order Verrucomicrobiales; family Verrucomicrobiaceae; genus VFKE01. Next base: position 911 of record JAYVZW010000129.1, on the reverse strand, counting down.
CCACCGGAGTAAGCGAGAACGATTTTCTTTTTGGGCATGGCTGGTTTTTTATGGGTGCGGAACAAACCATGATTTATGGAAGGTTCAAGGTTCAATGCTCAAGCCTGTAAGGAAGGATCAAGATTTATGGATCAGCCTTGATCCTTGGAGTTTCCTTGAAGTTTGAGCCTTGATGCTTGAGTCTTCACGTTCATGATGCTCACGGACTGGCTGACACAGCACACGCTCATCCTTGATTCGCGCGCGCTGGCTCTCGCGCTGCTGGCCGCCTTGTGCATTGGCATGTCCAAGGCGGGACTGGCCGGGGCGGCGACGCTGAATGTGGTGCTGATGGCGGAAGCGTTCGGCGCGATGCCTTCGGTGGGCCTGGTCTTGCCCTTGCTGATTTTCGCGGATTTGCTGGGTTATGCGATCAATCACCGGGGCGGTTCTTGGCGGCAGATCGCGCCCTTGATTCCGCCTGCAGCCCTGGGTGTGGTGGCTGGCTGGCTGCTGCTGCATCGCATTGACAGCGCGGTGGCGCGACCGGTCATCGGCTGGACCATCATCCTGCTGCTGGCTTTGAAATTGTTACTGGACTTGAAGCGCGAAGTGTTTGCGAATCTGCATCGCCATCGTTTTTTTACATGGGGTATGGGAGTCGCGGCGGGGACGACCACGATGCTGGCCAATGCTGCCGGGCCGGTCATGACCGTGTATCTGCTGGCGCATCGGTTTGAGAAAAGGGAATACCTTGGAATTTTCTCCCGTTTTTTTCTTTTTATTAATCTGCTAAAAATTCCGTTCAGCACCAGTCTGGGCATTATAAATCAGGCTTCGCTCAAAACGAATCTCGTGCTGCTACCAGGCGTGGTGGCGGGCATTTTTCTAGGGTGGGTATTGCTACGGCGGATGTCGCAGCCGGTATTTGA
>JAYVZW010000128.1:0-6736 GCA_043783015.1 Verrucomicrobiota bacterium | reverse complement strand
GCGTGGATAACGACATGCGCCGCTACTTCTTCGGTGCGGACGCTTCCACCAGCAAGACGCGCGCCGAGCTTGAAGAGGCCCTGAAAAGCTATCGGCATCATGGCATCGACATCCGTGATGCGGACGCGGTGATGAAACTCTTCAGCGAATACTGCAGCGACATCAAGGTGGTGGTGCACACGGCGGCCCAGCCTTCACACGACTGGGCGGCACGCGAACCGCTGACGGATTTTGGCGTGAATGCGCTGGGAACCATGCATCTGCTGGAGGCCACGCGACTGCATGCGCCGGACGCCGTTTTCATTTTCACGAGCACCAACAAAGTCTATGGCGACACGCCAAATTCCCTTCCGCTCCTGGAAACCGCGACCCGATGGGAGATTGCGGACACGCATCCTTACTTCGCGCGCGGCATTGACGAGGCCATGAGCATTGATCACTGCAAGCACTCCATCTTCGGCGCCAGCAAGGTCGCCGCCGACGTGATGGTGCAGGAATATGGCCGCTATTTCGGCATGAAGACCGCATGTTTCCGGGGCGGCTGTCTCACCGGCCCCGCCCATGCGGGCGCGGAGTTGCATGGCTTTCTGGCCTACCTCATGAAATGCACCGCCACCGGGCGTCCCTACACAGTCTTTGGCTACAAGGGCAAGCAGGTGCGCGACAACATTCACAGTAACGATCTGGTGGAGGCGTTCTGGCACTTCATCCAGAAACCCCGCAGCGGAGAAGTCTATAACATCGGCGGTTCGCGTCACTCGAACTGCTCAATGATCGAGGCCATCGGGCTTTGCGAAAAGATCAGCGGAAAAAAACTGGAGTGGACTTACAAGGAAGACAACCGCATTGGCGATCACATCTGGTGGATCAGCGATGTGAGCCGCTTCCAATCACATTATCCAGACTGGAAATACCGCTACGACCTGGAAGTCACCTTGCGGGAGATTTACGATGCGGTCATGGCCGGTTCACCCCAGTAGTTATGCGGGCTTTACTTGCCTGATTCGACGAGAATTTGCGGGGTGAGTTTCTCCAGAAAACGAATCATCTGCTCCTTGGCGACCACCTCCTCGATCGGATCATCGTTGCCGACGGGACGTTGGGAAAAGGGCATGTAGAACGACACCTGACCCCAGCGGTGATTAAGATTGCGGAAGATGGCGTCGAGATAGGAACGGGTGTAGCTCATGTTATAACCGGCTGTGCTGACGCCGTGTGATCCTTGATACCAATAAACATCCAATGCCTGGATTCTCACGCGCTGGCCGGGCGAGACCTCCATATCTCGAAAGATATGCATGAGCGTGGCCTGCTGCCTGCGACCATCCCGGAGTTTAAATGACACCCCCTCGGAATTGGCGATCGTCCATCCTTGATTAGGGAGGCAGAGGGTTGGCTCGTGCAGGCTTTTTTTTACGGGGCCGCTCATCACCAGAGTTGCGATAATTGAATGCCGGCCCGGGCTTTCATAGAGCGCGCGCTGTAGTTTTACACCCTCATCAAACAACCGTTTTTCATTCGAATCCATTTCCTTGGGAATGGCGTGGTAGTCGTCCACGGTTGCGGGAAGTTGCATGAGCAAACCAGGTTCCGCATAAGTGACCGCGGTCGGGGTGAACTTACAAACAACCAATGCCAGTGCCGCCAGTCCCACGCAAACAGCAGACCGAACAAGGGTGGGGCCGCCCAATAGCGGCGCCGCAGTGCCCGGTTCTGATTTGCGCGAGCCGCTCCACAGCTTCACCCGGTTCCAGTGTTTTCTTCCCTCAAGAAGGGTGGCGAAAGCGAACATGCCGCCGAGCGCAATTGCAAACACCAGATAGCCACAGAGCAGATGATAAGCCGATTCCTCCTGGGAGTCGCCAATCGTTTTACCGATGGCGAACTCCTGACCAAACCACACACTGCCCAGCGCGAGCAGCACGAGTCGCACTAGATTCCCGAAGACCGCAAGCGGGATGGCACTGGCCAGCAGCAGCAGACGTGGCAATGCGCGCTTCATCGCCAGACAACCGTAGAGCGCGCCGATCATCATCAGGGAAAACAAAGAACGAATGCCGCTGCATGGGTTCGCCACATCGAGCTTAAAGTTGTAACCCTCTGGCAAGCCAAGAATGAAATCGGGAGCGGAGAACAAGCCCGTGCCATAACGCACCACGGGTATTCCGATGGCATTCAGCATTCCGCCGGCCACCTTCGCCGTGATCGCCCGCAACGGCGTGGCCAGCATTCCCTCCAGCGGATGCATCGGCCAGGCGAAGAGCAGGAACATCCATGGCAACAGCAAGGCCCTCCACCATGTCCGGCCACCGAGCATAAGGATTAGGCCAGCAACCATCAGTTGCGCACTGGCATAGCCCAGATATCCCGTGTCCACCTTATAGCCGATCCAGAACAAGATCAGTGAAAACAACATGATCGTCATTCCCAACCACGTCCCTTCCAATGGCAGCGTGGCCAGTTCCGCACGCTGGCGGTAAACGAGAAATCCCACGATCACGGGCACTGCAAAACAAAAATGCCATTCCGGCTCCAGCGCGATCCATCTGACCCAGCCTTCGACCACACTCCCGCGCGTGGCGAACATCCAGTGCTGATACGGCCACACGGCATAAACCAGAACCAGCACGACCACTGCCGCGCCCAGCGCCCACCAGCGAGCACTCAGACCCTGGCTGGTGGCCGCGCGAGCTTGAAGGGTATTTTCAGGTGAGGCCATGAATATTTGACGTCATGTTTTGATTCGCCAATGTGTTACTCATAATGGCACGCCAGCTTCAGTGCAAGCCACGCAAAAATTTCCTTCATGAACCTCAATGAGCCTAGCCCGGATGAAATAATGTCCGCCCCACCTGCGGCGGAAGAGATCATCGAACAGGCCCCGCGCCAGCTGACAGTCAGGAAAGCCATCCTAAACCATGAGGATGAAAATTCCCCGAATCTCGATACTCCGCCTCGCTACTCCGCTCCGCATTGGTTGAATTTCTGGGCTGGCACCAATCTTTCCCGCACACCCTACATTCTGAAGTTACTTATCGTCTTGTTCATGGCCAATGCCGTGCTCTTCGGTGTGTTAAGTTGGTGGTATCACCAGCGCACCGAGGCGGAGTTCATGGCGTTGGCCGGACAAATCAAAACACATCCCGAGACGCTGCCTGAAGTAAGATCTCGGGTGATCGACCCAGCTTTATTGGCTCGAATTGACAGGCTGGAAATGCAACTTGCCGACTTAAATAAAAAAAATCAATCCTCCAATGAACAGGCCGCTGGGAATTCACACCGTCTGGCTGAACTGACCGCACAGTTGGCTGACTTCTCGAAACCCTCTCCCATCCCCCAGGCTTCCACCACGCCCGAAACTCCAGCGACGGATCTGCCACCTGCGCAATCCGAGCTTGTTCTTCTGAAGGAGCGAAACCGGCTCAGCGCCTATGCGGACGAGGCCATTGCCACGGGCGCGCGCGGCCCCTATGAACGACTGTGGGATTCTTTGGACGACCCGCGTCTGGCCAATCTCTTTCATGCCGCCCGCAGTGAAATCCTGCGCGTGCAAAATTGTTACCTGTCCGGCCAGCGGGTGAAGTATTACGGCATCCAGCAGTATCAGATTCCGGTCGCCGATTTTTTTCCGGACTCGGCCGCACTGGCTCCGGCACAACTCAGTGATGATCAACTCATCCAGATCCTGCAAAACCATACCCATGCCTGGCAGGCTCGCGTCAAAGCCGCATGGCATCTCGGCCAGCGCCGCTCGACCAAAAGCGCCGAAGCACTGGTGCAAGCCATCAAAGAAGATCCGGTGCTCGATGTGGTGGCCGAAGCCACCTTCAGTTTCGAACAGGTCACGGGCTATCATGCGCGACTCTTCGAGGTCCAGCCGTTACTGGCGTGGTGGAGCAGTTACAACAAAACGCCGCCGAAAGCCGGGGACTCTGACCCGGCGAAATAACACGACAGCACCAGAAGCCTTCCGCTTTTCTGTCTTGCGCGATTGATTGCCCGGCCAAACTCTGCCGGAAAACGACCCCCGGAAAATATTTTCCAATTTCTTCCAAGAATCTCTCAACACAGCCGTCATGCCTTCTGAACACCACATGTCTGAACGCGATCCCGACCATGTCTTTCTCATTGCAGCACTCGACCGCTATGAGCGCCCGCTCATTCGCTACGCGCTCGGTATCGTCTATGAGATCAACCAAGCCCGCGACATCGTTCAGGATGTGTTCATCAAGCTTCATGAATCCCTACCCACCCTCAATCGCACACATCTCGCACCCTGGCTTTTCACCGTCTGCAAGAACCGCTCGCTCGACCACCAACGCAAACATCAACGCCTCGTCCCTATGGAACTGGAAATTTTAGATAAGGAGTCTTCTCCACAGCCCGGCCCTTCCGAGGAAATGGAGCAGAAAGAACTCAGCGGACAGCTCAAACACTGGATTGCCGCGCTGCCGGAAAAACAACGCGAAGCCGTCCGGCTCAAGTTCGAAGCCGGACTCAGTTACAAAGAAATCTCTGAAACCCTCAAGACCAGCATCGGCAACGTCGGCACACTCATCCATAACGGCGTCGCCGCCCTGCGCGAGCAATGGCTCACCATGAACGCCTAACCCCCTTTTCTCTTACCCCTTACCCCTTACCCCTTACCCGTTAATCTTATGAATGAAAAACTTACCGCCTACGCGCTCAACGAACTCCCGCCCGATGAACGCGCGGCACTCGAAGAGCAGATGCAGAATGACGCCTCGCTGCGCCAGCAGGCCGAGGAAGTGAAGGCGTTCTGCTCTCTCTTGAACGAGCAAATTAACCATAGCGACAGCGACACGCTCAAGCCGGAGCAACGCACACAACTGCTGGAAAACTTCCAGGCCACTCCCAAGATCATTCGTCCGTTCTGGCGTCGCCCAAGTTTTATCGGTGGCATTGGCCTGGCTGCCGCCGCGTGTGTGGCGCTGATGTTGGCTGTGCATGAATGGAAGCAACCACAAGAAGATGATTTGGATGACATCACCTTGGCATCCACTAGCGACGGCACCGTTTCACCTGTTCAATTGAGCAAGGAAAACGCCGCCCCTAACGAGACCATCAATGATGCAAAACTCCAGCTACAGGATCAAAATCGCGTCGCGACGGCGTCCGCCTCCTCCGTTTCCCGCGTGGCGCCGCCACCACTAACTTCCGTTTTCTCAACTTCTGATAATGATGACCTCAAGGGTGCCAGTGGTCTATCGCCTTCATCCACCATTTCCTCTCCTGCGATTGTAAGTAATTTTTATGCGGATAAAGATCGTGACCTGTCCATTGCCGGCATCACGAAAAGCGGTTCCGGCAGCCTTGCCCCCAGTGGAGACAACTCCTACAGCGGTGCCACTAAGGTCACAGGCGGGGTGCTGGCGATGAACGCCGACCTGCCATCTCCGACAGCACCCGTTTCATTGGCTCCAGATACATCTTATAAACTTGCGGTAGATTTGGCTGCATCTCCCGCCCCCAAGCCCATGCTCATGGCTGACTCATCGACAGCGACCGCGCTAAGAAAGGCCCCGGCAAAAAATCTTGAACCACCCAATCCCACTGCCGCACCCATTGGTGTTGCCGAACCTGCAGCGCCAGTTACTGCAAAATCAAAATTGCTTGCTGCTAATGATCAGGATAAGAAGGATGCAGAACTTCCGAGAAGTCTCAGCGTCCTCGGCAATGAGAAAACTCGGGATGGTGTGATTCGCCGCGCATCGCCAATCGCGCCTGGAGAACAACCCCCCACTTCTGCAAGGGGCGGCATGGGTGGTGGTGGCTTTGGTGCTGGTTACGCTGGAAAAACCGAATCATCAGATTCATTCAATCTCCTGGCGCAAAGTTCGAGAGCAAATGGCTCCAAACGTCTCCCCGAACCCCCTGCGTCTGCTGGTGAACCAACAGATCCGTCCTCCTACGCCCGCAATAAATCTCAGGACGAAGCCCCTGTTCGGGGAGATAATTCCGACGCCAACGGATTGTTAGGCAGACAACAGATAGCAACCGGCACCCAGACTTATCGTCCGATCATCGAGAACGCTTTCCTTTATGTTGCGCAGCAGCCGCTCTCCACCTTCTCGCTTGATGTGGACACCGCGTCTTATGCCAATGTCCGCCGTATGCTAAATGTCCGGCAACGCCCGCCTGCCGATGCGGTGCGGCTTGAGGAACTTATCAATTACTTCCCTTACAGTTATGAAGCGCCCAAGGATGACAAGCCCTTCGCCGTGCATGTGGACATTGCGCAAGCCCCGTGGCAGCCGATGCACCGCCTCGCCCGCGTCGCTGTAAAAGGCCGCGAGATCAAAGGTGAGCGCCAGCCCGCGAACTTTGTCTTCCTGCTGGACGTCTCCGGCTCTATGCAGCCCGACGAACGCCTGCCGCTCATCAAGCAATCCCTCCGTCTGCTCGTGGATCAACTCCGCGCCGATGATCGTGTGGCCATCGTCACCTATGCCGGAGAAAGCGGCGTCGCGTTGCCTTCCACTTCCGGCTCCGAGAAAGAAAAAATCACCCATGCCATTAACCATCTGAGAGCGGGCGGCTCCACCAACGGCGCGAGCGGCATCCGGCTCGCCTACGAACAAGCCGCGCTCAATTTCAGCAAGGAGCGCATCAACCGCGTCATCCTGGCCACCGACGGGGATTTCAATGTGGGCACCAGCAGCGTGCAGGAACTGGAAAAAATCATTGCCGAAAAAGCGAAGTCCGGTGTGTTTCT
>JAYVZW010000127.1:0-2231 GCA_043783015.1 Verrucomicrobiota bacterium | reverse complement strand
TTAAGAAGGAAGACGTTTTCAAAAAGTGCCGGGTGCTAAGTGGTGGTGAGAAAAGTCGTGTCAACCTCGTGAAATTCCTGGTGGACCCGCCGAACATTCTGCTGATGGACGAGCCGACGACGCACCTGGACATCTGGAGCATTGAGGGGTTGATTCTGGCGCTGCAACGGTTTGAAGGCACGCTGGTGTTCATCAGTCACGATGTTCATTTCATCAAGACCATCGCCACCAAGGTCATCCACATCAATGACGGCAGACTCACGTCCTATGTCGGCGGCTACGATTATTATTTGGAGAAGACCGGTGCCGAGGAAGATGCGCGGGCGGCGGTGGTGGCCGGGTGAGAAAATTGGGAAAAGTCGTTGCATTGTGCATCGAATCATGCATATTGATATGTATGAGAACGACCTTAATCTTGGATGATGAATTGCTGGTTGAGGCCAGCAAGTTGACCGGTGTTGAGGAGAAGACCAAACTCCTGCACATGGGCTTGGAGGCATTGATCAGCAGGGAATCTGGCAAGAGGCTCGCCAAGCTTGGCGGTGTCAGGCCGGATTTCACTGTAGCTCCGAGGAGGAACGTGGATATGATGCTGAAAGTCGCAGATAAGCCAGTGAAATATGGTCCTGGCAGACACTAGCATCTGGATTGATCACATCCGCAAGGAGGGTCACGAACTGGGGCAACTCCTCTGGCGCGGGGAAGTGGTCACTCACTGGATCGTGGTCGGAGAATTGGCGACGGGCAATCTGCCGAATCGCACGGACACGATGCATGACCTCCGGAAAATTGTCCGTGTGCCTTCTGCAACTGAGTTGGAAGCACTGGCACTGATCGAGAATCAGCGGCTCTTTGGCAAGGGCATCGGCTGGAATGACATTCAGCTTCTGGCCAGTGCGCTGATTCATTCTGTGCCGCTCTGGACGCGGGACAAGAGATTGCGCGAGGCTGCGAAGAAACTGCACGCGTCTTGGGACTGAGAGGAATCACTTCCCGCTGGTCCACTTCACGGCGTTGATCAGGATGTTTTTGAAGGCATCCAGTTCGTGCACTTTTCCATCGTGTCCCATTGCGATACCCACGATGCGCGCTTGGTCATGTTTCGTGATCCAGATGCTCGGGTGAGTCTTGTTGTATTTCTTGCTGGCCGTGGTTTCAGCCAGCACTTCAATGGACGCGGTGTTAGCAGGTGTCTCCGGGTTCACATGATACAGCTCATCGTTCACGGGAAAGCTCGCAGGAACATTCTTCATCACCGGATGATCTTTCAGGAGCACATTCACGGTAAATGGCCCGAGCTCATCATGGCTCTTTGCGCCGCCTCCGACGATGAGGGCATTGATCTCCGGCCATTTGCCAAAGCCATACCAAGTGCCGGGATGCAGCATGATGATGCCCTTGCCCCTCTTGGCAAAATCAAACAACGCAGCGCGATACTCCGGCGTGTCGAGCCCTGCTTTGTTGGTGCTGATGATCGCGACGTCGGCGTTCTTCAATTCTGCGGTGGCGACGGCGCTGTCTTCGGTCGCGTTAACAGAGAGGCCAGCCTTCAACAAGAATTCACTGTCGAAGTCCTCGAACCATTTTTTGAAATCGTGAGATGAACCTCCCGCGATGATGAGGACTTTGGTTTTGCCGGATTCCCAAGTTACTGGAGAAGCGGCAGCACTGGGAGCGACGACACTCTTGTCGTCTGCATTATTCTTCGCGGCTGCGCCGCCAGACTTTTCATTGCGGGCAGGAGTGCCTGCGCTCCTTTCCGCGCTCGCGGTGATCGCCACGGTGCAGGGGCTGATTTCATTGTTGTAGCTCTCCAGCGCGATTTTCCTGAGCTGACCCTTCTTCTTCAAATTGACGGCGAAATAACGAAGCTGGCCGGTGCGAACCAAGTCTTCGGTTTGTTCGCTTTGCGGCACATCGGCGCGGCCAATGTAATCGGCGAAGTGCTGGCCGTTCTCGAGTGTGATTTCTTCTTTGTCACCATCAGCATATTCGACGCTCACTTTCATCGCAGGTTTGCCGACAGCATCATCTCCGCCAAACGGCCAGGCCCAACCGGCTACTCCGCCGAGAAAGTGCAGGCTTGCTGCCGTCGCGTTGGTGGCGATCTCGACGCGCTTAGGGAATTCATTCGCGACGGAGCCTTTGCCGCCACCTTTGAGCACGATGATGTTGTTCGCGTTTGGCGATTTTGCGGGGTCAACGAGAAAGAACGGCACTTTGTTGACGGT
>JAYVZW010000126.1:0-2236 GCA_043783015.1 Verrucomicrobiota bacterium | reverse complement strand
CGTGGAGCAGCACAGCATCCGCGTCTAGCAACGATTCGATTTTGTCCCGCAGCACCGCACCATCGCCCGTCGCCCACAGCAGGGTCTCAAAATAATCGCCGAACACCGAGATCGCGAATCCATCCACGTCCAGCACTTCCATCATCCCGCCGCCGGTAGAGATAGCACGCAGCGTATGACTCCCGCGATCATTCGTGAGCGTCAGGCGGTAGGTGTTCGGGTGCGGATCGTTCACATCCACGGTCTCAATGCGAATCTTTACTCCCGTGTCTTTCAGCGTCTGCATTGAACCCGGCAACCGCTCATCCGCAGCGTCCCAGCCCATCAGCCCGCCGAACAGCCCCATGTCCGAGCCTTGGGTGTCGTGCGTTGTCGGCAGCGCACCGCCGCGGTCAAACTCCACCAGCACCTCGCGCAGATCGCCATCCATGAGGTCAAGGCCCAGCCGTCCGATTCGTAGTGCCGCCGCGCAATGCGAACTCGACGGCCCGCGCATCACGGGGCCGATGACGTCATTGAAGATGCTGACAAACATATTGGCTCACTTGGTTACGCCCCACACGCGCTGTAGCACCGCAAACATTTGCGGGTCGTGTTTTGCCAACTCGGCGTGCGTGAACGGGAAGAAATCGTTGCGCGAGAAAAATGCCTCTGTCGTCTCCGCGAAGTATTCTTTGTGGTCGGTCATCGCGTAAGCACGCTCGAAGGTGTTGGGCTTCCCGTTGCCGTTAGACCTCTCCACGCGATCATACAGCTTCGCGGTTTTGGCATGCTCGTAGGCGGCGATGATGTCCGGCTGCTCGAAGGTCAACACGCGATCATGATAACCGTGTGCCAGTTCATGCAACATGAAGTTGGGCATCCGGTTTGTTTCTTTTTCAAAATTGGCGACGTCGGAGACTTGCACCCCCTTGGCCATTGCGGCGTCGCGTCCGTTCTCGCGCAGCCATTGAGCCTCGGGATGGTATTCAGCCGTGCCGCGAGAATTTTTCGGTGGCAAGGTAAAAAAGATCGGCACCTCGCGCAGCTTGGCCACTGCAGCAGGCGGAACGACGCAGACGATTTCCTTGAGCTGCTTTTCCAGAAACGGCATGGCGGCGTCCACGGCCTTTTTTTGTTTCGCTAAAAGTTCCTGAGTGATATGAAGCGTCCAGCCTTCCACGCTTCGCGTTGATGATGCTGTGCTGGATGGCCCAGGGGCAATGGGAGCCTTCGACGATGCAGGGGGCTCAGCTAATATAGTCAGGCCGAGAGCGCAAAGGGTGCTGGTCAGGATAATAGATTGGACGCGGTTCATGGGTCTTGGATGAATTCTTTACGATGCAGATTTTGCGAAATTAGAATACTCTAATCGGTCTGTTTTCTTGCAAACGCAATGGCCGCCTTGGTAGGCCCGTCGAATTAGAGCTTAACCTAATTCATGCGGAATGACGGACTTACCTGGGACGCCCTTAACGTGCGCCTCGCCATTGGTGCGGCGGCCGCGCGCCTCTTTAAAAAAGGCTTTGAGCATCTGCACGCATTCCTCGCCGAGCACCCCGGAGGTAATATCGGTGTGATGATTCAGATGGGGCGACTGAAGCAGGTTCCATACGCCCCCTGCAGCGCCGCCCTTCAGATCAGGGCAACCAAAAATTACACGGCGCACTCGGCAGTGCATGATGGCCCCCGCGCACATTGGGCAGGGTTCTTTCGTGGAGTAGAGGTCGCATTCGTTCAAGCGCCAGTCCCCCATCGCGCTCTGGGCCTGCGTGAGCGCGATCATCTCCGCATGAGCTGTCGCGTCCTTCAGGGTCTCAACTTGGTTCCATGCTCGGCCAATGATGGTTCCATCATGAACGATGACCGCACCAATCGGCACCTCGTCAGCGGCAAGCGCGCGTTTCGCCTGACGCAGCGCCTCTCGCATGAAGCGGTCGTCTGCGTTTTGGATCAAAGGCATGTCTTGGGATTCGTCGGGCATTGGGGAAGCTTCAAAGCTCAAGCATCAAGGTTCAAGGAAAAATCAATGATTATACTACGAGCAGTTGAGAGCAGGTCGAGTCATCCATGCCCCAACGGGGCACCAGCTACCAGCCCAAGGTTGCCGCTTGGCGGCTACCTTGGGTAACGGGTTTACCCAAGATCAATCAACCCTGTGGCCTTTCTTCGTTTATGCGGACGGTAAAAGTTGGGTAAACATCCAAGCCGACATGAAAACAACAGAACAGAACCAAATGAAAACAGGCGGAGCGAA
>JAYVZW010000125.1:0-6763 GCA_043783015.1 Verrucomicrobiota bacterium | reverse complement strand
ATCCCCACGGTTGGCCTGTGAACACCCAGGAATGGAACTCGCAGATCAAGCTCTCACTCGCGCTCTATCCCGCCAATGCCATCTATTTCGTCCCGCGCATGGTCAATGACAATCAGGGGCGCTGGTGGAAGGAATATAACTGCCAGGCCTATTCCGCGATGATCCGGCACGCCATTCTTTATTGGGACATTGACCCCAACCGCGTTTACATGCTTGGCATCTCTGAAGGCGGCTACGGCACGGAAACCCTGGCCTGCCGCTATCCGGACCAGCTTGCCGCCGCCGACGGCATGGCCTGCGGAGAGGGCACTTCCATTCACGTCGAGAACTTGCGTAATCTCCCGTTTCGCACCGACGTGGGGGAAAAGGACACCATGTTTGGCCGCGTCACCAATGCCATCAAGAAACACGAACTGCTCAATTCGCTGCAAAAAAGCGATCCCGAGGGTTACGTCAATCACCTTGAATTGCATAAGGGTAACGGCCACGGCATCGATTACAAACCAGGGCCCGAGTGGCTGATGCAATTCACCCGCAATCCCCATCCCAAACGCGTCACATGCACGCTGTTTCAACACGACGGGGTTAAAAACAAAGGCGCCTACTGGCTGCGCACCACCAACGATCTCGTCAATAAACTCATCCACCTCGACGGCCGGATCAATCCGGCGGATAACTCCATCAGCATCACGGCAGATGCGACGAAGAACGATGAAAAAGTCCAGGCGGCTGACTGGCAGCAGCCTCTGTCGGATCAGGGGGAAACTGTTCCCGCCACCGGCCTCAAACTCCGGGTCTGGTTGCACGAATCACTTCTCGACCTCACCAAGCCCGTAAAAATCAGCATCAATGGCAAACTGGTCGAAACTCACATTCCCAAGCCTGAGCTTGGCATTTTGAGCGGTAGCCTGCTGCTCTTTGGCGATCCCGAATTCTCCTATCCCTGCAAGGTGGATGTCACAGTTCCCTGAGCGGGCGCGTGGCGCCACTAAAATTGCTCAGCCGACGAACGTCACTGGCAACTGCACCGCGCGCTCCAGCAGCCGCAGGTAATGATATCGTGGTATTTCCTGACCACCAAACATGGCCAGGTGAGGCGTCGTCCATTGGGTGTCGTGGAGCATGAAGCCCTTCCTTTGTAGATGTTCCATAAGCCAGACCAGTGCCGCCTTCGAGCCGCCGCTGACGGAACTGAACATGGATTCGCCAAAAAACGCCCCGCCGATGGAGACGCCGTAAAGACCTCCGACCAGTTCATTATCGAGCCAGGTTTCGACAGAATGAGCGCAGCCCATTTTGTGAAGCAACTCATAGCTTGCGATGATCTCCCGCGTGATCCAAGTGTCAGTCCGGTCGCCGCAAGCGCGCAAGACAGCGCCAAAATCGGTGTTCACGCGGATTTCAAAATCAACCCTGCGCAATTCGGCCCGCACGCTGCGCGGAATGTGAAAGTCCTCCACTGGAATGATGCCGCGAGGGTCGGGCGAGAACCATGAGAGCCGGCCGTTGTCCATACCCATCGGGAAAATGCCTTTGCAGTAGGCATTGATAAGGGCTTGTGGTTCGATGGCGGACATGGTGGAAAATTTCAAACTCCAAATCTCAAATTCCGAGGAAAGATCAAGCATCAATGACTTGAGTGTGAAATTTTGAGCCTGCATAGGAAATTGGAAATTGAATCTTGGAATTTTTCCTTAGCCTTCTACACTCACTCCCCAACCCCAATGCGCAAAGCCATCTATCCCGGCAGCTTCGATCCCATCACCAACGGCCATCTGGACGTTTTGGAGCGGGCCTCGCACTTGTTTGATGAACTCATCGTGGGCGTGGCCCGCGACAATCAGAAGCAATGCCTCTTCAGCGTAGATGAGCGCGTGGCCATGATCAGTGCGGCGGCCCGGAAGCTCCGGCTGAAAAATGTGCGCGCGGTTTCGTTCGATGGGTTGCTCGTCGAGTTTGCGCGTCGGGAGAAAGCCTGCGCCATCTTGCGCGGACTGCGGGCGATCTCGGACTTTGAATTTGAGTTTCAAATGGCCCTTATGAACCGGAAGCTTGACCCGAAGGTGGAAACGCTCTTTCTCACGCCGCGCGAGGAAATGACCTACATCAGCTCGCGCATCGTGAAGGAGATCGGGCGGCTTGGCGGAGATGTTTCGTTATTCGTTCCTGCGAATGTGGCACAGGCCTTGTGCGCGAAGCTGGAAGGGGCGCAATCAAACACCAGCCGCCGAAAGTCGCGATGAGGGGCGTATGAAATTGAAGAGAGGAAATTTGCCATGAGTTTAAAAATTGATCCGAGAGGACTGCCCGCCGAGGGCTTGCATCTGGAGGGCGAGCTGCCCGCCAGCATTTTTGAATTGCCCGATCAGGACGCCATAAAAGCTGTCACGCCACTGAGTTACGGTCTGGATGTGACGCGCGATGAGGATGACATAATCGTCCTTGGCAGCGTTGAGGCCACATTCGAGCTGGAGTGCGGTCGCTGTGCCGAGCGTTTTCTCTGGCGGCTGGAGCAGCCCGGTTTCGCCACAGATGTGCCGGTGGAAAATGAACAGCCGATTGACTTGACAACTTGCCTCAGGGAAGACATTTTACTGGCACTTCCGACCCATCCGCGCTGTGAAACGGGCAACGTGACGCCGCGCAAATGTCCCGCCGAAGGCAGATTCGATCCCACGCCGGAACATTCCGACGCCGAGCTGCACGAGGAGGCCGACAAGAATGTGTGGGGAGCACTTGATCAACTGAACAACCTCAAACGCAACTGACATGGCCACTCCGAAACGCAGACAATCCAAGAGCCGACAGAAAATCCGCCGAGCCTCCAAACGCTGGAAAGCTCCCTTGCTCAGCTCTTGTTCCTCATGTGGTGCCGCCAAGCCCGGTCACGTCGCCTGCCCAAGCTGCGGTTACTATGGTGATCGTCAGGTGCTTGATGTCAGCGCCAAGGCGTAAGGTCCGTTCGCAGGTCTTTAGCTGAGTTGCGTATGAGCCAGGCTTGTGCCGCAGATTCCAGATCGTCCAACATCGCGACAATCTTCATTTCATCCGCAATATCATGCCCAAGACCAGCCTGACCACAGACGAAGTCAAAGCGATGCTTCTGCTCGCATGTGACAATATCATCGCCTCCGAACCCGAGCTTTCACTTGCCGACCGAAATCTTGGTGACGGCGACCACGGACTGGGAATGCAGCGCGGCATGACCGCAGCCAAGGAAAAGCTCAATGCCGCACCAGTCGAATCAGTCGAGAAAGCATTCTCCACCGTCGGCATGGCCATGATGAGCTCCATGGGCGGTGCAAGCGGCGCGATTTTCGGGACCTATTTCCGCAATGGCGGCAAAGCCCTCGCAGGAAAAGACACTTTTGACGCTGCTGGTTTGGCGGATTTTCTGCAAGCTGGTGTCGATGGCGTAAAACAGCGCGGCGGTGCCGCCGTTGGCGATAAAACCGTGGTCGATGCCATGGAACCCGCCGCGAGTAAAGCGAAAGAAGTTTCTGCCCAACCACTCTCCGAAGCCATCACCTTCGTCTCCGCCGCTGCGGATGCGGGGCTGGAAGCCAGCAAGGCCATGGTCGCTAAATTTGGCCGCGCCAAGACCCTTGGCGAAGCCTGCATCGGCTTCCCCGACGCGGGCGCGATGTCCGTCACCATCATCATCAAGTCCATGAAGGATTTTATCACTGCTTGAACCCTGTCTAATGCCGAGAAAGATCCGACAACTCCTTGCCGACTTGAAGCACGCCGGGTTTGTCCAAGTTGATGGAGGCAAAGGTTCGCATCGCAAGTTTCGGCATCCTCGTTTTCCAGGTTCGGTAATTGTCAGTGGCAATGAAGGGGATGATGCGCATAGTTATCAGGAGAAACAAATCCGTAACGCCATTCGCGATACCGAGCGATGAAACCCGAAGACCATTATCTCAAATTTGCCCTCTGGAGTGAGGAGGACGGACTCTACGTAGGTTACTGTCCCGACCTCTTTCCGTGGGGCGGCGTCTGCCACGCGACTTCCGAAGAGGAGGCGTATGCCACGCTCTGCTCTCTTGTGCGGGATGAAATTGAATCCCTGCAGGCCGAGGGAAAATCTCTCCCGCCCGCCGTCACCCGCGCCATGCGTGAAGCGGTCCCGGCTTAATTAAATTTTTCAACCATTCAACTCCTCAACCTCTAAACCACCCACACTCACCATGGCCGACATCCAAACCAGCGCAGCAGACAAGAAAGAAAAAGAATTCTTCACCCACGTTCCCCAGGAAGCCCCCGGCTTCTTCCTTAAAGGCTGCCACCAGTATGACTGGGGTCTCAAGAATCGCCTTAGCCGCGTGTTCAATCCCGCCGATGGCCGCACCGTCATGCTCGCCTTTGACCACGGCTATTTCCAAGGACCCACCACGGGCCTTGAGCGCGTGGATCAGACCATCCTTCCGCTCGCTCCTTATGCCGATTGCCTCATGCTCACGCGCGGCATCCAGCGTTCGGTCATCCCTGCCTCGACCAACAAAGGCATCGCCCTCCGCGCCTCCGGCGGCACCTCCATGATCAGCCCGATGGAAGAATGGGAAGGGGATATTGATGGCAAAAAAATCAAACTCTCACGCCCCGGCTTCGAGCCGCTCTCCAACGAAAGCACCGCGCTGACCATTGAAGAAGCCATTCGCCTCAATGCCTCCGTGCTCGCTGTGCAAGTCTTCATCGGCAGTGCCTACGAGCGCCAGTCGCTGAAGAACATGACCGACCTCGTGGACGCCGCCAGCCGCTACGGAATCGCCGTCATGGGCGTTACCGCCGTAGGTCGTGCCATGGCGCGCACGCCGCAGTATTTCCGCCTCGCCACCCGCATCATGGCGGAACTCGGCGCGAACGTCGTGAAGTGTTATTATACCGACACCGAGTTCGACACCGTCACCAGTTGCTGCCCCGTGCCCATCGTCATCGCTGGTGGCAAAAAGCTTCCTGAACTCGACGCGCTGAAGATGTGCGCCAATGCCATCGCTCAGGGTGCCAGCGGCGTCGATATGGGCCGCAACATCTTCCAGTCCGACGCCCCCGTCGCCATGATGCAAGCCGTTCAAGGCGTCGTCCATGGCGGACTCAACGCCAAGAAAGGCTTCGAGATGTATAACGACCTCAAGGCCGGCAAGAAGAAGGCGAAGAAGTAATTTCACCCTCTCCGGAATAAATTCAAAACGGGCGCGGCGCGAAAGTGTTGCGCCCGTTTTGTTTGCGCCCCATAAATTCGAATCAAACATCAATACCATGACCGTCCTGAACATCGCCGATCAAAAGCCCTTCACCACCAAGGACGGATCCGCCATCCGCAGCATCCTCGACCGCGCGAATGCCCCGGTCGCGAATCAATCGCTCGCGGAGGCTTGTGTGCCCGCAGGTTCCGCCACCCAGCGGCATTACCATAAACTGAGCGAGGAGTTTTATTTCATCCTCGAAGGCAGCGGAGAAATGGAGATCGACGGTGAAACCCGAATCGTGCACCCCGGCGATGCTGTTCTCATTCCCGCCGGAGCCTGGCACACCATTACTGCCAGGGAAGCGCTACGGTTTCTCTGCTTCTGCGCCCCGCCGTATGCGCATGATGATACGTATTTTGCCAATTTGTAATCTCTTTATAAGAGGCTTGTTGCCTCATAAATAATGACACCGGCGGGGGATTTGAGTGGAAGAGGGAAAAGGTCATTGACTCATAAAGGATGACACCGGCAACCAAGCTGATGTCCATGAGTCAAAAAAGTCAGAGAAGAGATGCTGCCGCGGCCATCTTGGCGGCACGTTCGGCGAGTTCGATGTGGAACTGCTCCGGTGTGGGAGCTGCGCCGTTGACGCGGGTGCGGCCCCAGAAGTCGGTGAAGCGTTCGTTGGGCTGGCGGTTCTTGGCAAAGTCTTCGAGTAGCGGGCGCACCTCTTTCGGGATGTCGGCGAGCAGGACGACTTTTTTCTCCAAGCCGGCAAGCCGGTCTCCGCGAATGCTGCCGCCGATGAACATGGCGTATTTTCCGGGGGCGCGACCGACGAAACCGATGTCGGCGTTGTAAGGACGGGCGCAACCGTTTGGGCAGCCGGTCATGCGGATGAGGATGGGTTCGCTTTCGAGCTTGAGTTCGCGCAAGATGCCATCAATGCCGTCGAGCACACCATTGAAGACGCGCTCACTTTCTGAAAGCGAGAGGCCGCAGGTGGGAAGGGCGACGCAGGCGTGAGCGACGCGGCGCGTGGCGGTCATGCCATCGGCGTGCGGCACCTGATGCTTTGCGAGGATTGTGTCAATTTGGGCGCGTTGATCAGGCGAGACATCGGCGATGATGAGGTTGGTGTTCGGCGTGATGACGAAGGGCAGCTTGAGTGATTGCGCGATTTCGCGGAAGGCACTGCGGTATTTTGCACCATCGGTATCTTTGATGCGGCCCTGCGCGACATGGACCGCGCAGAATGATTTGCCGTCGCCTTGTTCATGCCAGCCGAGATTGTCTTCGACCGTGGTGAATTTGATGTCTTTCACGGGGGCGATCTCGACACCGGGAACGCGGCTCAGCACTTCGGCGCGGAACCATTCGATGCCTTTGCTCTCGACGAGATATTTCAAACGCGCCTGCTTGCGGTCTTCGCGATTGCCGAAATCGCGCTGGGTGGTGACGATGGCGAGGGTCACGTCCACGACGTTCGCGCGTTTCACATAACCCAGCGGACGCGCGAGGAAGGGGCGCGTGGCGAGCTGGCCGTGGCTCATGCCGAAGCCGCCGCCGACGAA
>JAYVZW010000124.1:0-6764 GCA_043783015.1 Verrucomicrobiota bacterium | reverse complement strand
CATAAGATGCCAGCGAGCCTGCGGCGGAACCGCGACCGGGACCGACCGGGATGCCGTTGTCCTTGGCCCACTTGATGAAGTCCCACACGATCAGAAAGTAGCTCGTGAAGTTCATCCTGCCGATGATGCCCAGCTCGTAGTCGAGGCGTTCGCGCAAAGCCGTATCATTCAGCGCGCGGTCACGTCCATAGCGCTGCTCCATTCCTTCGAGGCAGAGCTTCCCGAGGTAGTCCTCGCGCGTGAGTCCATCGCACCGATCGAGAGGAAACTTGGGATATTTGGCGATGCTCTTTTTATCGAGGTGCAGCTTCACGTTGCAGCGCTCCGCAATCTCCAATGTGGTGTCGCAGGCCTCCGGCATGTCCGCGAACAGCGCGCGCATCTCTTCCGCCGTCTTGAAGTAAACCTCCGGCGAGTAGTGCAGGCGCTTTTCGTCATGCACGTTCGCCGCCGTGCCCACGCAGATCATGATGTCGTGCGCCTCGTGGTCTGCGCGGTTGAGGAAATGCACATCGTTGGCAGCGACGGTTCTCAGGCCGAACTCTTTCGCCCAAGCGCTGAGTTGCACGATGGATTTGTGCTGCTGCGCCATACCGTGGTTGTGCATTTCGAGAAAGAAATTGTCCGGCCCGAAGATGTCGCGGAACTCCGCAAGACTGTTTCGCGCCTCGTCCGCGCGATCAGTGTGAAGGAACTCATTGATCTCGCCATTGATGCAACCGCTCAGGCAGATCAGACCCTTCGCGTGTTCTCGCAGCGCCGCCTTGTCGATGCGCGGCTTGTAATAGTTCCCGTCGAGGTGCGCTTTGGTGATGAGTTTCACGAGGTTCGCGTAGCCTTCATCAGTCTCTGCGAGCAAGGTGAGGTGCGAGCTGCGCTTCCGTCCACTCACCTCCTTTTTATCCGTCATCGGGCCGGGCGCAAGGTAGGCCTCGCAGCCGATGATCGGTTTGATGCCCGCCTTCTTGGCCTCAGTGTAGAAGTCCACCGCGCCGTAAAGATTCCCGTGATCCGTCATCGCCACCGCAGGCATGCCTAGCGCCTTGGCGCGCGCCATCAGTTCGGGAATCCGCACCGCCCCGTCGAGCAGCGAGTATTCCGTGTGCAGATGGAGATGGACGAAGGAGTCGGGCATTGTGCGTGACGATAGCTTTGATGGGCCAGGGTGCAACATGGTCGGGGGATTGAGTCAATTGAGCAGCATTCTTGACGCTATCGGAGGTTCCAAGTCCCATGTCACAATCAGAATTTCCTCGAAGAACTCGAACAGGCGCATTTTCCAACCCTCAAGCTTACGGCGAGGTTGCTGGCAAGGAGGAAGCTTGGCTGCATCCTGCAAGTTCGCTTCGTTGCAAAACCCAATCAGGAACGGAGGAATCTCCCGCATCCCCCAGCACATAGCGGTATTGCATAGCATCGCCCGGTGCTTTTCTCCTGAATGCAATTGAGTCCAGTCTGGTCCATAGAAATTACGGTTCGCCTCGCAATAGAATGCAGCAATCCGGCTGCGCGGCAGTTCACCGGCCATAAGGGCTGATGTGAGTTGGTTTAGGCTGTCGTGTGGAAGTCCCAGTCCACATGGAAGTTCGAAGCCATGGTAAAATTCGGGTTTCTGACTGGCGCAAAAATATTGATCGAGGAAGATTTCCAAATACTTGCCGGGGCAGTCTGGTTCATTCCTATTGCCCTTGTTGGTGGAACAAAGGCCATTGAGTGCTGTCCGGAAGCTGGCCTTTTCAGATGCCGACAACTCGAGCGGATCACTGGGGGGGAGTCCTTTGATGTTTTGCATCCAAGGGACAACTGCGGCAGCGAGCAGAGTTCGGCGTGTATGCGGCGCGCTCAGGAGTGCCAGTCCCATGGCGCTGATCTCGCTGGATTGATGGGTTGCCGAATTAAGGGAGTTCAGCATGACTGACCGGGCGGCATGAAGTCGCGAACGAGCAGTGTGTGTGGGAACGCATTTGAGGATCAGGTAAGCGGCAAGCCTTTCGAGCTTGCGCATCGGTGTGAGTGCTGCCCCATGTTGCACTTCATCTGCAAAGACGGTCAGAAACTCTTCGGCGTGAGGAATCCCAATCAGTTCAAGCATGGCCTGAACAAAGAACCTGATCTCATCGTCCACCGGTTGGAGTGTGGACTGCTTGCGGCGCCATGGATGAACAACGGTGTCGTAGTGCATGCGCATGCGGCTTTTGAACTCAGCTGCGCGCTGATGGTCGTTCGTGGTTATCATTTGCAATCAAGATGAATGAGTGATGCCAGTAAATTTCCATCGCCAACGCGGCGTCCGAATGTGTCGCGCGTGATATTGTTTTTAGCGTCATACTCGCCGAGATGACGCCCGTATCCGTCACGAATGGTTTGCTTGCCGTCTGGGCGTGTTTGGATTTCCCCGATTTTGCGGCCGTGATTGTCTCTCAGTATTTGATTTCCCATGGGATCTTTGTGGTGTGTTTTTGTGGTTAAAAGTGCGATGGCACATCATACTAATACGCAAGCCTGAGCCACTCGACCCACTAGAGTCACCATAGGAAATTTGAGCTTTTGCGTATTAACACAGGTATGAATCATCCATTCAGCATCACGATCCATCGCGGCACGCAACAAATCGGCGGGAGCTGTGTGGAACTGCGTTACGGCAACACGCGGCTTATCGTGGATGCAGGAACGGAACTTCCTGGCATTGATGACAGCGGAGAACGGTCCGATGAAATGCCGCCCCTGCTCAATGTGCCTGGCTTGTTCACCGATGACGGGACTGTCGTGAAGGCCGTCCTGCTATCCCACAACCACGGGGATCATTCCGGTCTGCTGCCTTATATTCGACAAGGAGTTCCAGTTTGCATGTCCAAAGGCACCAGCCAGATGCTCATGATCTCCGGGATGTTTCTACCGCAACGCATCCGTCAAAAGAAGCGAGGTGAACCTGAGCAAATTCCGGCCTTGAATGGCGAGACAATCTCGTTGGGAGATTTTCGCGTCACGCCCTTCACGGTGGATCACTCCGGCTACGACGCTCGCGCGTTTATCATCGAAGGCGGTGGAAAGCGGATCATCTACTCCGGCGATCTTCGAATGCACGGCCCGCAACGCGCAAGCATGGAACAAATGCTGGAGCATCCGCTCTGGCAGAACCCCGATGCGCTGATTATGGAGGGAACGCATCTCGGAAAACCGCAAAGCGGCGTGGAAACTGAGGAGTCGTTCGTGGCAAGACTTACCAATGATCTGCAATCCACAAGTGGACTGGCACTGCTTATGTTCTCGCCCCAGAATGTGGAGCGATTGCGCACGATGATCGCCGCCGCCAAAGCCGCAGACCGAATCTTCGTAACTGATCCCTACACGCTTTATGTGCTCTATTGCGTGTGGCGCGATGCACGGATGCCAAATCCGTTCAGCCGTTCAGGCAACATCCGGGTCTGGTTTCCAAATGGACGCAGTCGCGATCTTCGCCGGAGCTTCCTCAAGAATCTCATTCCGAAAATCGATGCCATCGCGCTGACACCGGATGACATCGTGCAAGACTCGGCGCGCTATTCCATGGTGTTCCGTGAAAGCATGACTCGCGCGTCAGAGCAGTTGCTTAAGAGAGCCACCGTCGCCATTCATTCCCTCTGGCAGGGATATGAGCAAACCAAGAAGACAGGTGACTTGAAGAAGCACTTCGAAGCGTGTGGCGTTCCGTGGCTTTATCGCCATAGCAGCGGGCACATTCATCACGTTGATCTCTTAGCCTTTGTCCGTAGTGTGCAGCCGAAGAATCTGATTCCGATTCACACCGAGACGGGGGATCGGTTTGCGGAGTTCTTGCCGGAGATCAAAGTTAAAAGGCTTGCGGACGGAGAAGAGCTCGTGCTTTGATCAGCATCTAAAGAACTTTGGAACTAAAAACGCGCCAGCCAGCTTAACCGATTTATGAACTCTGACCCTACTGAAAGTATTATCAAGCCCAATGGAAACCTCAGCCTGCAAATTATGTGCAGTGAGGTTACCTGGTTCAAATTCCTTCACGCCTCGCGTGCGGCGAACAGCGAACAGGACGGCTGGAATTCTAAAACATGGTGGAACAAAAGAGGCCTCAAATTACTGACGGGTGATGGCGAGGCGAAACCCTTCGTCACGACATGGACTGAGTCTTCTCTCAGAGCTACTGAACCGATTCCTCGGAAGGCGGATTTCATGCTCTCAGAGCGGCATGAAGCTTATTTAGAAGGTTTTCGAGGCGCGAAGGATGTTCCAAAAGAAGGAACTGAGAATCACTTGAATTGGCAGATCTTCCACTGGATAAAAGCGGAATTTGACCACCGTCTCGTGACATATGAACTCCCACTTGCCGGCGTATCATGTGGACAACTCAAAGCCGATCTAGTCACTTTTGATCGCACCGGACTCGTAGAAATCATTGAGTTGAAGCGAACAGGGGCAAAGGGTGCGGACAGCCCGCTCATGGCTTTAGTAGAGGCAATCTGTTACACGCTCCAATTGCTTCGCTGCTGGGAGAACCTGAGAGCCGAGTTGCCTCCCGAAAAGATTAGTGACTCTGGCATTCAGAAGGTCAACATCGTTTTGGCGGCACCGAACTACTGGGATGATTGTAAAGCAGGCAAAGGCGAAGAAAGGAAAATCAATGATGAAGATGCGAAATTGCTACAAAAAATCGTTGAAACAGTAGGGGCGGCGATCAAACATAATCCGCATGAATTACCTAAACCTCAGTTAACTCTGACGCTTGCCGAGATTTTGGACGATGGTAGTGGAGGCATGACGATGAAGGCGTTGAAGTTTACCTCGCTGAAAAATTCCCCTCCAGAAGGGTCCGTCGTCGAAAGCGAAAGTTAAACTGGCAAGCCATTGCATTTTCTGAACGTGGAAATGACCACGAGATGCATTTCGCCATTGCAGGCTGACGGAAGTTGAGATCATACTCGTGGAGGCCAGCGTATGAAACTCCACTACACCCAGCACGCCCTTGATCGTCTGGCCAAGCGCGGCTTGAAACTTGAATGGGTGGAGAGAACCGTCTTGCTGCCCGACCTCGTCGAACCTGATCCTATGGACGCCGACCTAGAACATAGGCTGGCAACCATCCCTGAGCTTGCGGGAAGAGTATTGCGTGTCATTGTCTCCAAGACTGAACCCAGACGCGTGGTCACCGCTTATCCAGACCGCAAAATGAAAGGCAGACTATGAAACTGACTGTGGACCGTGAAGCCGACGCACTCTACCTGAATCTCGACGAAGCCCCGGCAGCCGAGAGCGAGGAGATTTCCCCTGGCGTGATCTTGGACTACAACGCAGAAGGGAAGGTCGTCGGCATTGAGATGCTGCACCTTTCCATGCGCGTGCCTGGCGTGAAACTCGGGGTCATGCAGTTTGAGACGGTTGGCGCGTAACAAACTCGGCCATGACGGCACAACCAAGGACGCCATTAAAGAAAGAAGACCTCGGTGGAAACTGCGCCGTTCACTCTGACGGCGCTAACTCTACATTGAGGCATCCCTTCACTTCTTCTCCTTCACCTTCACCTGCAACTCATCGGAATTGCCGCGCAGCTCGGGCGAATACATGGCGCTGACTTTGGCAGGCAGGGCGTGGAAACTTCCCGGCACTTCCGCGCGGAGACGATAGGTGAGCGAGTGTTTTCCGAGCGGCAGTTCACGCAAGAAGAAGGCGGCGCGTTCGTCGTGGAGTTCTAGGTAGGAGTTCAGCGTGTCGCCGACATAACCGCTGCGCACATTCACGGATTCGAAACCGGCGGGCTTCATGTCTTCGATGAGCAGATATTCGTAGTCGTTCTTGCTCTCGGCGATTAATTCGGCCTCGATCATGTCGCCGCTGCGCACGGTGTCGCCGTCCTTGATCTCGGTGCGATCATAGACTTCGACGCGTTGCTGCAAGGGATTGCCGGTGGAGTTGGCCACATTCACTTTCTTTTCCTTGGGCGTGAGCTTCCAATAATGGCGCGCCACTTTCACTTCGAGTCCTGCGGCGGGAATGTGCTCCTCCATGGTGAACGCGGTGACCCAGACGCTGGAATAGAGCGGGGCGTCGCCGGTCTTGCGCAGTTCGAGCGTGTGCATGCCGCCGGTCAGGGCTTCGCCGCTGAGAACGAAACGGTTGTCGCCATCAAACAAGGTGTCTCGGGTGAATTTCGCCTCGTGCTTCTTGACTCCATCAAGCACGAGTTCGTAGCTCACATCGAGGTTCTTCGAAGTCTCGCCACTGGCGCGCATGTAATCGGCGAGCGCCTCGATGCAGAGCGCGGTGTCGCGCGTGGAGTTCCAGTAAGTGCCGTTGCGGCGATTGTTCACGAGGAACTTGGCCACGCCGGATGCGGTCGCGCCTTTCGGGTCCACTTTGCAGAGAAGCTTCAGATAAGTCGCGGTGAGATTATCCTGATGAAAGATCGTGCTGGCAACGTCATTGGCTTTGAAAAGCTAAACTACCCCGGCACGAAAAAGGAGCAGGTGAAGATTTCTTATGAGCAGTTGTCTCACGCTTGAAAAGGGTTTTTGGCAACTGGTTCACTAATACACTCGCGCTTCCTTTCTTTAATAGAAAAGAGTGGACGCTTGAGGCTGCGCGCTTTTCAGGCATATTGGCCGGATGCTTCCGTGGTTCGCACCTGACCGATTTCCGATTTATCTCGCCCCGATGGCGGGCGTGACGGACATGGTCTTCCGCTCGCTCTGCAAAGAACTGGGCGCGGACGTGATGGTCACGGAATTCGTCTCCGCCGAGGGCATCATGCAGGCGGA
>JAYVZW010000123.1:0-6812 GCA_043783015.1 Verrucomicrobiota bacterium | reverse complement strand
GCGCAAAGGCGGCGACGATGAAGCTGGCATCGGCGAAGGGATTCACGCACGGCCTCGCAGCTTCAAGAGTTCTCCAACGGCATCACACACCGTCTGCCCGGGGCCGGGAGTAAACTCGAGCGCAAAGGCTTCCACCTTCGCGGGAGCAATGCGGCCCGCTTTCGCCACAGATGCGCGGCGGCTGAGCCTGGAAGGAACGACGGGGCGCACAGATTTCATAATGGTATGATGCATGAAAGAAACTTTCGTTGCAAGAGTCAATGCACGGGAATGGGAACAGCGGGCACCTCCATGATCTGGCGAGCTTGCCCTTCGGCTTGTGCGTGCGCTATGCGGCGAGATGGGACGCCCCTTTTCGTGTTGCAGGCCGTTTGTGCCAAACGGCCTGACTTCGCAGCTTCCATGCTTTGCCGTCTGTCACCTGCGGAGCCGCGAAGCGAAACGGCCTACAACCTGTCCAGCCGCTTCAAAAATCTGCCGGGCTAAGAATGAGGATGCCACGGAACTCGCGCAATGGCAGCAGGTGCTTCTTGTCACCGGTCACGATGCAGTCGGCCCCCGCTGCCAGCGCGCACTCGAGAGCCATTTCATCGTCGCGATCCGTCGTGGCACCGGCAGCACTTTCAACAGGGAAGACCAGGTCGGCAAACTCCGTCAAGGCTTCGGCCCCCGGCAAGAACGGATGGGCGGGGTATTCCAGTCGAAGCCAGCCTTGAACTCGAATGCCTGCGCAATTCCACTGGATTTTACCTATTTTTCCGCCACATTGGCAGCATGAGCGGTATTCAGTTTGTCATTAATGAAATGGGTCGGAAGACGGCCGTGGTCATTGATTTGAAGAAGCACGCGGGAGTCTGGGAGGATTTCTACGACACGGCGGTTGTCCGCTCGCGGAAGCGTGAGCCAAGGGAATCACTGGAAGCGGTGAAACGCCGTTTGAAGCTGAAGCAGACGGCTCATGCCTGATTACGCAATCACCTTTGCCCGGTCTGCCCGCATGGAACTGGAGAAGCTACCTCTACCGATAGCGGAACGCATCCTTGTCCGTATCGAAGCACTCGCGACCCATCCCCGGCCCGCCAATTCCCTCAAGCTCAAGGGAAAGGATTATCTGTGGAGGATTCGCGTGGGAGATTACCGGGTGATTTATGAAATCCGTGACCGGGAATGGATTGTGGATGTCTCCATCGTGCGCCACCGCAAGGATGTGTATCGGGATATTTAGGGGTTTTAGGCACAGCTATTATGCTTCCCAGCAAGCCGAACCGCACGTTTTGCTTTGTAGGTCGTTTGTGTCAAACGGCCTGACTTCGTAGCTCCATGCTTCGCCGTCTGAGACAGACGACATACAGCTACCATCCGACGACAACCAGCTTCGCAACCCGGTAAAAATGTTCATCGCGCGTGAGAACCGGCAGTGCGTGTTCCCGTGCCATTGCGGCAATCCAGACATCGTTTTCCGGGATGGGCGTTCCGGACTGCTTTAACTCCGCCCGGACTTCGCCGTAGAACTTCGCGGTGCGGCGTGTGGCATCGGGCACCTTCCACAGCGGCAGATTTTCTTCGATCCACTTTTCGTATGCCTTCCGATGACGCGACTGGCGGATGCCAAAATAAAATTCGCCGAGCACGATCACCGGGACAGCCAGAAGCGTGGCCATTTTCAACGCGGGCAGGATGCCCCGGTCACCATCGGCGAAGGCCGAGAGCGCATTGGTGTCCAGAATCATCGCCAGTCACAGGCGTTGACCGTGCCGAACTCGGAGTCGATCAACGATTGGATGCGATGGGTTTCTTTGCGCAGTAGCTGGTTGGTAGCCAGCGCACCGAAGCCCTTCATCCATGGCTTCTGGTTCGCACCGCCGCCCTTCGGCTGGAGCTTCTCCGTAATGGCTTGGGTGAAGAGTTCGCGCAGAGATATTCCCGCACCGGCCGCAACCGACTTGGCGTTGCGAAAGAGATTGTCGGGAAGTTCAAAAGTGGTCTTCACGACCGAATCATCCCATAAATATGGGAGGCGTCAAGCGGGGGATTTCAATCCCTCGACCCCGGCGTAATCTTGATCTCCACCGGCTTCCCTTCGCGCAGAATGGTAATGCCGGTTTCGACGCCAATCTTCAAATCGCCCATGACATAGGTGTAGTCATAGATGTTCTGGATGTCCTTGCCGCCGAGCTTGATGATGATGTCACCGGCCTTCACTCCCGCCTTCGCGGCTGGACCGACAGGCGAGACGCCACTGAGCTTCACGCCCTTGATGTCGCCTTGCGCATAGTCTGGAATAGTGCCGAGATAAACCCGGAGTCCGGTGCGCGCGCCCTGATTTTTAGGCGCTTCCATCGCGATGTAATCCGGCGCGGCGTCCGTAGTCGCGATTGATCGGGCGACGAGGCCCATGAACTTCGCGATCTGAGCGGCTTTGTCGTAGTCCAGTTTATCCGCAGTGTCGCTCGGCATGTGGTAATCCTCGTGTGCGCCCGTGAAGGCGTTCAGCGTAGGAATGCCGCGCAGATAAAACGTGGTCGAGTCCGTGGGCAGATGCGCGTCGTTCTGCGTGGTGACGGGCAGTCCAGTCACGGCATTGCGTTGCTCGATTTCCTTGGGCCAGATGCTGCTGCTGCCCACCCCTTGCAGCACCAGAGTTTTGTTGAAGCGCCCGATCATGTCCATGTTGAGGCAGGCTGCGAAGAGTCCGCCAAGTTTCGCATTCGGATCGTTCTTGATCATTTTCGCAAAGTCTTCCACGAAGTAATTCGAGCCGAGCAGTCCGAGTTCCTCGCCCGACCATGCGGCGAAGATAATGTCTCGTTTCAGTGCGAGCTTGCCCTGCTTCTTCTGTTCGGCGAGCCACTGCGCGATTTCGAGCACGCCGGCCACGCCGCTCGCATTGTCGTCCGCGCCGTGATGAATCTTCGTTACGTCATCGCCTTTCGCGCGGGAGTTGGAGCCGCCGTTGCGCCCGAGATGATCCACATGCGCACAGACGATGAGCGGCGCAATATGGCCGTTCGGCTCATTGCCTGCGGGAAGAATGCCGAGGACGTTGCGGCCAGTTTTCTTTTCCTGCTCAATGGAGATACGAGCGGAGACACTCATGCCCTTGCATTCGATTCCACCCAACATTTCTCCGCCGTCGAGCTTGTCCTGAAGCTCCTTCAACGTCTTTTCGGCAGCTGACAAAAGATTGTCCGCGACGGCATCCGTGACGCTGATCGCGGCGATGCCGGAGGACGCGAGCGAAGCATCGAAACCCATCGGGACCAATTGCTCCACGACCTTGCTGTTCGGCCCGCTGCACACGATGAGACCGCGCGCGCCCTTCTGCCGAGCGGTGAGAGCTTTGTAACGAAGGCTGGTGTAGCGCGTGAGTTCATTGCGGCGATTCTGATTAATGTTCTCCGGCAAGTAACGGAGCACCAGCACCCATTTGTCCTTCACATCGAGATGCGCGTAGCTGCTGTAAGGCTCGATCTTCTTGCCGTCGCCATCCATCGCGTCCTCGGGTGTCTCAATACCGTAGCCAGCGAAGACAATCTGGCTCGCGGGCACTTCACCAGTTTGAGAGAAGCTTAATGGACGCCAGTGCTGGTCGACTTTCCAAGCGATGCCATCATCCTGTGTGCGGGAGTCAAAACAAGTCAAAGTGTTGTCCTTCCCCAACGCCACGCCTGCGGTGAAATCGAAGTTCTCAAACCACGTATCCTTGTCGCCAACGGGCTGCAAACCAATCTTCGTGAAGGCATCTGCGACATATTGCGTCGCAAGCTTCTCACCCGGAGTGCCGGTAAGTCGGCCTTCGAGTTCATCGCTCGCGAGATAGGTCACGTGCTGTTTCATGTCCGATGCGGTGATGTCGGTAGAGGTATTTGCGAGGTCTGGGGGCGCGGCAACCTTTTCGTTTTTCGTTTTTCGTTTTCCGTTTTCCGTCAAACCAAGAGCGGTGCGTGCCGCCGTGTCGTTCCACTCCGCGGTGAAGATTTGAGATGCGCCACCTGCGCTGCGTCCGCTGGTCCACGCGAGTTTTTTGCCATCAGGAGAAAACACGGGCAGGCCGTCGAACCCGTCTGTGTATGTCACGCGCACTGGATCGTGTTTGCCCTGCGCATCGACAATGAACAACTCGAAATTCTGGAATCCCTGTGTGTTGTTCGTGAAGATGAGGTAGTCGCCACTAGGATGAAAATACGGGGCCCATGACATCGCGCCGACATGCGTGATCTGGCGCTGGCCGCTGCCATCGGTGTTCATGGTGTAGATTTCCGCCGTGTCGCCCTTCTCGCTGAAACGACGCCAGCAGATTTTCTTTCCATCCGCACTAAAGAACGGCCCGCCGTCATAGCCAGGCACGTTCGTGAGTTGCTTCACATTCGAGCCGTCGGCATCCATGATGTAAATGTCCATGAAGTATGATTTGTCGATCTTCAGGCGCTCCCCGTCAGCGGCGCTGAGCTTGCCGAAATAAGCGGCGCGATTGCTGGCGAAGACGATCCTCTTTCCATCTGGCGACCAGCAGCCTTCCGCGTCGTATCCGCGCTCATGCGTGATCTGCTTCAGTGCCTTCGACTTGAGATCAAACTCGAAGATGTCGTAGTTCTCATCGTAGTCCCACGAGTAGCGGCGAACTTTTGCACTCGCTCGTTCTTTGTATTCCGCTTCCTGCTTCACCTTCGCTTCAGGATCAAGATGCGTGCTGGCGAATAGCACTCGCTGTCCGTCGGGGTGAATCCACGCGCAGGTCGTTTTGCCCATGCCCGGCGAGACGCGCTGCGTGTCCCCGGTTTCCAGATCGAGTAAGTAGATTTGATAGAAGGGATTTCCCTCCTCCCGCTCGCTCTGGAAGATCATCTTCTTCCCATCCGCGCTGAAGTAACCTTCGCCACTGCGCTTTCCCTCGAATGTGAGCTGGCGGACGTTCGTGAGAAACAGCGCCTCGCTCGCGGAGTTGTTCGGCGGTGTATTTTCCGCACGGATCAAACCGAGGGCAAGGAGCGAGACGAGGAGTGCGGGGATTTTCATTTGATAAGGGAATACGAATGCGCCCGGTGAATCTAGGCAGGATTCGCGGTTCCGTCACTTCGTGCCAAGCAGTTCCTTCAATTTCGGTGCCAGCATTTCTGCGAGCTTTGCGTAGCCGGCGGCGCTGAAATGTGTGCCGTCTAGCGTGAGGCCGTCGCGCCAACGATCCGCTTCATCTGCGAAGATTTCGTAGGTAGGCATGAACAAGGCCTGAGCAGGAAGCGATGCTTTCGTTAAGATCGCGTTCGTTTGCTTGATGCTCTCTCGCAGAGGTGTCTGGGGCGCAACACCGCTGGGCGGAATTCCGAGAATGATGATTTTGCTTTGCGGATGCCGCTTGATGAGCATTGCCATTCCGTTCAGGATCGCGCGGGCGACCTCTTCCGGTTTGTCAGGATTTTCCATGCCAAGGTTGTTCGTTCCCATCAGCAGGACAAACGCACGCGGGGCTGAACGGCGAAAGTCGAGGGTCGCCATTCGATAAAGGATGTGCTCCGTGCGATCTCCTGTGATTCCGCAATTCGCACATTTTAGCGGCGCGAACCTCTCAGGCCACGATGCCTTTCCAAGGCTCGTCCAAAACTCCGTGAGCGAGTCGCCGATGAAGATGACATCGAAGCGTGAGTTGGTGACCACGCCCTGCTGATCTGACATCTGCTTGACCCAGGCAGATTCGCCTTTTGATTTTGCCACATCAGCCCGGCGAATGGTAGCAGCGCTGGTTTGAGCGGACGCATCATGACGCCCGGAACCTGCGAGGCTCAGGAGGAGCATCATAAAAATGCGCTGGCTAGTCGTTCTCATGCAGAGAAGATAGAAGCATGAACCACTGGCTTCTCAAATCCGAACCGGACACATTCTCTTTCGGCGATCTCAAAAAGCGTGCGAAGAAAACGGAGCCGTGGAACGGGGTGCGGAACTATCAGGTGCGTAACATGATGCGCGACCACATGAAAATCGGCGACCTTGGCTTGTTTTATCATTCGAGCTGCGAAGTGCCCGGCATCGCGGGTGTGGTGCGAATCGTGAGCGAGGGCAAGCCGGACCCGACACAGTTCGATCCGAAGTCAGAGTATTACGACAAGGGCAGCAAGAAGGAGGAACCGCGCTGGCTGCTGGTGGATGTCGCGTGGGAGGCTGACTTAAAGAAGTTCGTCACGTTGGATGAGTTGCGCACTGAAGCACGCCTAGCCGATCTTCTCACGCTGCGACGCGGCAACCGGTTGAGCATCACGCCGGCGTCGAAGCATGACTTCGATCTGATCTGCAAGATGGGAGGCGCACGCTTGTGAATCACACGGTGGCATCCAAGGGAGCGCGGACACTCTTGTCCGCTGCAACCTTATGCCATCTCGCGTTGCGGACAGGAGTGTCCGCGCTCTTTTTTTGCGGCTGCTCAGAGAAGAAGCCCGAAGTTCCGGCAAAAGTCACGCGTTGGGAACTGTGCTCGCCCGCGCTCATTGGAAAATGGCAGGAAGCGTTGATGGAAAATAGTGGCGGCATAGTGCGTGAGGTGGATGGCATCACCCTCAACGAAGGATCGCCCATGACCGGAATCGTTTTTCCCTCGTGGCTAAAGGACAGCCTGCCCGTCGTGGATTATGCGATCAACTATGAAGCGATGCGCGTGAGCGGCAGCGACTTCTTTGGCAGTGTGACGTTTCCAGTGCGCGATGAAAAAACGTTCGCCACCTTCGTGCTCGGCGGCTGGGGAGGCTCGCAGATCGGCATTTCATGCATAGATGGCTACGACGCTTCTGAAAACACGACGGGCAGCAGCCAGCGTTTTGAAAACG
>JAYVZW010000122.1:0-2257 GCA_043783015.1 Verrucomicrobiota bacterium | reverse complement strand
CTGACCTTTTTGGCCGTGATGAGCGCAGCACCTCCGCCATAGGCATCGACCCGTGGCTTGGAGCAGTCATTCGACCACTCAAGGCTGATGCTTCCATCGGGATTGTAGCGTTGCAGAAGACGCTGGATGAAAGCGCAGACGGCATCGATGCCACCATTGCTGGAGTGTAGCCAAAGCCCTGGACCGTTCGCAGGATTCGCAGGGTCGGTATCGAACTGCCAGTCTTCGACGAAATCACGAAGTGACTTCGGAAAGTCCTTTGGCATTTCCTCGCCCATGTGGATGTGAAACGCCTGCTCTGCCAGATTGAGGGCATATTTCTCAGCGTCTTCGCTTGGCAGGGGAACGATCAGACTGAAGTTGGTGAAGTAATCGGCCATGATTTGGTTTTTTTTCTTGGGTGGGCGCGAGCGAGTGCCAGCGCAGGTTGATGTGAAGATGAGCATCAAAGTCTTGCGACCATCTGCTCGATTCTTTGGATGGTGGAGACGGCAAGTTTCTTGGCCTCAAGACTGCCAGCAGTGAACCAGCAGCGGTCGCCACACACGTCACGCCATTCCACTTTCACGGTTCCCGCTGAAGTGACGATGGTGGCACGCAGAGGCCGTTCCTTGCTGTCGAAGATGATGGACTTGATTCTTGGCATGGGTGGTAATGAGAAGGGCCAGACGCGCTTTGTTGACGCATCTGGCCCATGTCTGTGAGTTTGGTGAAGGCTGCTTTAGAGCCTGACGCTTTGCAGGGTGCGCAGCGTGGTTCTGACTGACTGGATTTCACGCTCGCTGCTCTTCTGCTCACGTTGGATGAGCTTGAGCTTGGTGCCGAGATCCTTGAGTTGAAGCACGCCCTTTTGAAATGAATCGCGAAGGGTGTCGATCAATTCCAAAGCGTCTTCGATTTTGGGTTCCTTGGCAGGCGTCGCGTTTTCGTTGGTGTTGGTGACCATGGTTTTATTTTCTGGGGTTGGGGTTTCCGTTTCTGTTGTGGTAGGCGTAGGTGTGTCCTTGATGGCACTGGCAGGTTTTGGTTCCGCAGGTTTGGCGGGAGCCGATGCGCGTGCAGGATCATGACGGATCGGCATGACGATCATCTGCTTGCCTTCACGGTGGAAACGCAGCGGAGAGATTTCGTCGATGAGGCTGATGGTGTTCAGACCAAACTGCAGGGCTTTGATGAGGAAGCGGCGATCCAACAGGATCATCATTTCCGGTCCCTCACCTTTGACGCCGGGCACTGGCACTCGCAGCCATTCATCATGGGGTGATTCCTTGCCTAAAAGCAGGAACTGTCCTTCCTTCCATTCCAAACCGAGGGTCTGGTTAACCACTTCATGGCAGGGCATTCGCTGCACCAGCTTGATGAGGACATCGAGCTTTTCCGGATCAAGGATGATCTGGGTTTTCGCATCGGTGGTCTTGGGCATGACTTGTCGCCAGTTGGGATAGTTGCCTTCGACGAGCTTGCTGATGTAGGTCCAGCGCCGGCTTTTGATCTGCACCATTTTAGGTTCCGCTACCAACTGCCACTCACCGTCCAAATTGAACTCCTTCCATCCGAGGAACTTGTGGTCCGGGATGATGAGCGAGTGTTTTAGAGGCAGGGCGAAGGAATTGGCACTGTAAAGATGCTTGCCGTCCGTGCCCACGATGTAATGGGCTTTGGGATTGCTGGCATCAATGAAGGTCCCGGTGATGACGTAACGGACGCTGTCGGTGCTGACACATTCCATCGCTTCATGAAGGGAGCGACGCAGTTCCGGTGGCAGAGGGATGGATTCGCCCTTGAGGTGCGGTGTCTGCGGGAATTCATCGGGTGAAAGGAGTTTCACCTTGGATTCACCCAGCTTGTCGGCGAGGGCGAACTTGATGATGGCTCCTTCCTTACCGGGTTCGAGTTGGATCTGTTCGTCACGAGCGCAATTCTTACTGATCTGCAGGAGCTGGTCATAAGGGACGAGCAGGCTGATAGCAGGACCGGGTGCGGGATGTTCCAAACGGATGGTGACGAAGCGGTCGAGGTCGGTGCCGGTGAGAGCTATCCACCCTTCGGCGTTGCGTTCGATTTTGATGTGTTGCAGGACGGGCAGACCAGCCTTGGGGTTGATCACTTTGCCGAGGCCGGTGAGAGCAGGTTTTAATTCTGCGATGGGCAGGACGATGGTATTCATATTTTTGTTTTTCTGTTTGGGGTTGGTGGGAAATGAAACAGCCCATGCACCGTTGAGAGGCACATGGGCTGTTGGTGGGGCAGGCCTGGG
>JAYVZW010000121.1:0-6826 GCA_043783015.1 Verrucomicrobiota bacterium | reverse complement strand
CGCGCTTGATGAGAATTTTCATGCACACACAGCAACGTCATCTGCGCTTCAGCCCGGAGCTATACCGGCTGGTGCAGAAAAGCTACGAATTGATCAACCAGACTTTCCGCTACAGCAAGGCGGTGCGTGAGAGCTTCGAGGCCATCCTTTCATGCAAAGGCGATGTCGCGCGCGTGTTGCGCCAGATGCATCGGGTGGATTTTATTGGGCGCTACCTTCCTGAGTTCGGCGCTCTGACCTGTCTCGTGCAGCACGAGTTTTTTCATCGCTACACCGCAGACGAACACACGCTGCGCACGATTGACAGGCTCGATGACCTCGCGGGCGCGCCGCGCGCGGGGATGGAATTTTATCAAAAGCTCTTCCGCGAAATGCAGGAGCCGGGCCTGCTCTATCTGGCCCTCTTGCTGCACGATTCCGGCCGCGCCGCGAACACGCTGACGCATAGTGATGAAAGTGCGAACCTGGCCAGCCGCGTCTGCCGCCGGCTTCAAATCAAAGGTGAGCGCCGCCGCTTGCTGATGTTCCTGGTGGATCATCACCTCACGCTTTTCAAATTTGCCACCACGAAAAATCTCGATGATCCGCAGGTGGTCGAAGAATTTGCCGGCATTGTGCGCAACCAGACTTTCCTTGATGCCTTGATGGTCATGAGCTGTGCCGACAGCCAGGGCACCAGCGAGCACAGCTGGACGAACTGGAAGGAGAGTCTTCTGCGCCAGCTTTACAGCAATGCCCGGCGTTATCTGGATGATCCCACCGACTTTACGCGCAGCATGACCGCTCCGCTCGAGGTTCTGCAAACTGAGGTGATGGCCATTGTAGGCGAAGGATATGAAAACGAGACTGCTGCCCATTTTACCCACATGCCGCGGGGCTATTTCAACTTCCGCGATGCGGCCACCATCGCTCGGCATCTCCGGCTCTATCGTCAGTTCTTCCGCAAGCTGGTCGAGGACGATGCCAACACCGGCCTGCTGCCCACGCTGGAATGGGATGAACGCCCGGAGCAGGGATGCAGCGTGCTCAACATCGTTTGCTGGGACCGCCATCTGCTGCTCGCGCGCATCGCGGGCGCGCTCGCGGCGAACAACATCAACATTCTCTCCGCCGATCTCTTTCAGCGCAACGATGACGTGGTGCTGGACATCTTCCGGGTCTGCACGCCGCACTTCACGCCCGTCACCAACGAGCGTTCCAAGGCGCGGGTGCAGAGCATGATTGAACAGGCATTCCAGAGCACGCACTTTGATTTCAACAAGCCCATTGCCGAGAACCGCCGCACGAACAAAGGCCTGGAGGATGTGGCCTCGGAACTCCCGCAGCGCATTTATCTCAACAACGAACTCAGTCCGAATCACACCGTGCTGGAGCTTCAAGCCATCGACCGCATCGGCCTGCTTCATGATGTTTTCATGGCCATCGGTCATCTCGGCGTCAGCGTCTGTCATGCGCGCATCAATACCGAAAAAGGAGTCGCCTTTGATGCGCTCTATCTTCAGAACCATGAAGAGAAAAAAATCACGGATCGCGATTTGCTGCTGAAACTCAGGGAGGATGTGGACCATGCGGTCTTCGTGTGAGTGATGACAAGTGACCCGCCCATCATTCTGTTCGACGGCGTATGCCATCTCTGCGCGTGGTCGGTGCAGTTCATCATCAAGCGCGACCCGCGCGGCATTTTCCGTTTTGCGTCGCTGCAATCCGAGGTGGGCAGGGCAATCATGCGGCGGCATGGACTCGATGAAACCTCGCTCGACAGTTTTGTTTTGGTCGAAGACGGACATGCGTGGTGCGAGAGCAATGCAGCGTTGCGCGTCTGCCGGCATCTGCCATGGCCGTGGCGTTGGTTGCCGCTGTGCCTGATGATTCCGCGTGTGCTGCGCGATCCGGTTTATCGCCTTATCGCCCGCAACCGCTATCGCTGGTTCGGGAAGTCCGACGTCTGCATGATGCCGACCTCGGAGATGCGGGCGCGGTTTTTGGAGTGAGGAGCGAGGAATTACATCTGGAAATATTGCACCCGAAAGGAGTGCGGACATTCGCTTCGCAGCTTGTCCGCATCATTTATTTTCGCGGCTGCACCGCCGTCTTGTTGGCATGGCGGGCAAGAGTGCCCACGCTCCTTTACGTCCCTCAAACGCCGCAACGCCTGCTTTCTTGTGTGACACGCATGAGCCGTTCTTCAATCGGCGCGGTGAGTTGCTGCCACTCGAAGCGCCAGTTCCAGAACTCGCCGCTCTGGCCGGGGACGTTCATGCGGGATTCGCTGGCCAAGCCGAGCACATCTTGGAGCGGGCATACGGTCAGTTGGGCTTTACTTTGCCATACGTTCCGGATGAAGTCCCAGTTCAATTCCCGTCCATCGGTCTTGGTGTAGTTCAGGATGGTGCGGCGTTCCGCGTCCACCATTTCCTGAGTGCGTGTGGTGGCGCCGCCGGCCTCGCTGCGGAAGAGGCCGAGCACGGTGTCGTTATCATGGGTGCCGGTGTAGGCCACGGAGTTTTCGGGATAATTTTCCGGAACATATTCCTCAGCCAGCGTGTCGGCTCCGAAGGCGAACTGCATGACTTTCATGCCGGGCAGTCCGTGCTTGTCGCGCAGAGCGACCACGTCAGGCGTGATGATGCCGAGGTCTTCGGCAATGACCGGCAAATCGCCCATGTCTTTGCGCAGGGCATTGAACAAAGCATCGCCGGGCGCATCCACCCATTTGCCGTTGATGGCGGTGGCTTCGCTGGCGGGGATTTCCCAATAGGCGGCGAATCCGCGGAAGTGATCAATGCGGACGATGTCCACGAGAGAGAGCACTTTTTTCATGCGCTCCTTCCACCAGGCAAATCCGGTCTGCTCATGTCGCGCCCAATCGTAGAGAGGATTGCCCCAGCGCTGGCCTGTTGCGCTGAAATAATCCGGCGGCACGCCAGCCACCACGGCAGGGTTGCCATTTTCATCGAGATGAAAAAGTTCGCGGTTCGCCCAGACATCCGCGCTGTCGTGCGCGGCAAAGATGGGGATGTCTCCGACGATGCGGATGCCGAGTTCTTTGGCGCAGAGACGCAGTTTGTTCCATTGACGGTGAAACATGAACTGGAGCGCCTTGGCATCGGCGATCTCAGCTTCGAGCGCAGACATGACTTCGGCCATCGCCACTTCTTCGCGCAAGGCGACATCGCGCGGCCACTCCGTCCAGGGCTTCAAATTGTTGGCCTCTTTCAGGGCGGCAAACATTGCCCAGTCATCCAGCCAGCCGGACTCGTGCGTGCAGAAGAGATCAAAGGCCTGTTGCAGCAGCGGACTGGCATCGCATTGAGTGAGGAAGCGACGGGCGGCGAGTTTCAGAAATGCCGTGCGCACTTCGATGACGGGGCCGAAAGCGACATAGGGGTCGGGGAACTCGGGCAGCAGCGCTAGGTCCTGCGGAGTCAACATGCCGTCGCGCACCAGGGAATCAAAGCTGATGAGCAGGGGATTGCCCGCGAAGCTGGAGAGTGATTGATAGGGCGAATTGCCGTAGCCGGTGGGGCCGAGCGGCAGCACCTGCCAGACGGTCTGCCCCATGCGGCTCAGGGATTCCAGCCAGAGTTCCGCGCCTTTTCCGATTTCACCGATGCCGAATCTTCCCGGCAGCGAGGTGGGATGGAGCAGGATGCCGGAAGAACGGGGAAGGGGAAGCATGAACGATCATGGCGCAACTATCGTGCCGCATCAAATCCACTTCATGCTTGCAGGCGTGATGTGGATTGCATCAGGCGCAAAAGTCAGGCGCCGCCCGGATGAATTTTCTCCTTGTCAGCAAGGGCGTTGCTGGCAGCCAGCGCTTCTTCCTTCAGCTGCCTGCGCAATTCATGGGCCCGTCGATAGCCGACCAGCTTGCGGCATTGTTCATCCCAGAGCCGGAACGTGAAGGATTTCATGCTGGAGAGCAAGGTCACGGCCTTCACTTCATGGAACAACGGATGCGAATGGTGGCATGCCTCCAGATTGTAATTGGGAATGCGGGGGCTGAGGTGATGGATGTGGTGGAATCCGATGTTGCCGGTGAACCATTGGAGAATCTTTGGCAGTTTATAGAATGAACTGCCTTCCAGCGCAGCCGTCGTGTAATCCCATTCATCTGTGCGCTCCCAATAGACTCCCTCGAACTGGTGCTGCACATAGAACATCCAGATTCCTGCCGAACCTGCGATACCGAGCACGGTGAGTTGAATCACGAGGTAAGCCTTGAAGCCAAAGACCAGGCTCAATGCCGTGGCCATTCCGATGATCGCCAAATTCATCCACAGCACGGAAAGTTTTTCCCGGCGGTTGGCCTTGGGGGAAGGAAACCTTTCCCGCACCACGAAAAGGAACAAGGGGGCGATGACGAACAAAATCACCGGATTGCGCGCCATCCGGTAAGCGAAACGTTTCCAACGCGAGGACTCAATGTATTCCTGCACCGTCATCGTCCATACATCTCCCACGCCACGGCGATCAAGATCGCCCGAAGATGCGTGGTGCAGCGAATGCTCCCAGCGCCAGTGGAAATACGGCGTGAAGGTCAGCAGCCCGGCGATGAAGCCAGTAATATCATTGGCCAGTTTGGATTTGAAATACGAGCCGTGCCCGCAGTCGTGGAAGATGATGAAAACCCGCACTAGAAGGCCCCCTGCCAAGATCGCCAGAGGAATGGTCAGCCAATACGAGACCGCGAGGCTGCGATACATCAGATACCAGAGCACGCCATAAGGCACGAAGGTGTTGATGATCTGCCAGGTCGCGCGTCCAATGGACGGTTTCTGGTATTCGGCGACGATGGCCTTCCATTCCGAGACGGTGGTTTCGATTTTGTTTTGGGTGGGTGGGGATTCGGTTTCGGTCATGAAATTAAATGGGTGAACCTTTGGGGTGCTTGGATTAATACGCCTCAACACGCTTATGAAGTATAGTGATCGCTGAAAAGTCCGCAATTCTTTTCCTGTCTCCCGAAGCGGGTCGTCTGAAACGAAATGCAACCCTTTTTGGGATCGGCCTGGGTATTTCTACCAACCGGGTTATGATAAACTTTCGCTGGCGTCCTTGATCTCCGGCCCCGGCAGGGGCCGCACCTTGTCGGCATGGCGGTCAAAACGGTTCGAGAGAATCAGCAGGGTGGGTGCCCAGAGGCCTGTGAAAATACCGAAGCGCTCCGCGTGGACTTTTTGCTCGGCGTCTTCGCCATTGAGGAACCACCAGATTCCGATCGACAGGGCGATGGAGATGATGCCGAATTGGAAACAAACCGTGCTCAGGGTGCGGCAAACGTGCGGGTTCATGAGGCCATGATTCTAACGGAAGGCAAAAACAAATCCACGCATGAATTGTTATTTTGTTTGCACTGGCAGCGGACGGCAGGAGTCTGCCCGTCATTCGCAAAAGCACCCCCAGCCATGAGCACCCCATGCAACGTCGTCAGCATTCATCCTTACTTCAAGGCGCACCCCGGCAAGCTGGAGGCCGCCAAGGCGTTGCTTCCTGAGTTTGTCAAGATCACCGCAACGGAGGCTGGATGCCTCTACTATGACTTCACAATTTGTGGCGATGTCATCGCCTGTCGCGAAGCCTACGATGGCGCGGAAAGCACGCTGGCCCATTTGGGGAACGTCGGTGCTCTGTTGCAACAGCTAACACAAATGACCGACCTCACGCGATTGGAGCTTCACGGCCACGCAGCAGAACTGGAAAAGCTCAAAGGCCCGTTTGCCGACCTGAATCCCTTGTGGTTTGTGCAAGAATGCGGAGTCCAGAAATGAAGCCATGACTGTGCGGGCATGAGACCGCACAGGCCCGGCTGATCCGGGCATCAAACCGATGAGCGTCCGCTGATCATGGCCGCCAGGTGTTCGCCGATGGCGAGCGATGCGGTGGCCCCTGGTGACGGGGCATTGAGCACATGGAGCTGGCCTAGAACCTCCTCGAAGAAGAAATCAAACACCGGCTTGCCTTCATGATCGATCGCCTGGGCGCGCACACCGGCACCGCCATGGTCGCTGAGGTCTTCGTCCATGATGTCGGGCACGAGGCGCTGAAGGTTCTTGAGGAAGATGCTCTTGAAAAGCGAGTTCCCCAGTTCACTGATGGCTGCTTTCGGATAGCGCACCAGAAATTTATAGAAGCCGCCGAACGTGGCGAAATCCGCCACATCGCGGAGAGAGAAATCAGTCTTTCGATACCCTTCGCGCTTCGTGGCCAGCACCGCATTCGGCCCCGCTTCAATGCCGCCGTGGATGAGCCGCGTAAAATGAACGCCTAAAAACGGGAAACGCGGATCGGGCACCGGGTAGATCAGGTGGCGGACCAAGCGCTCGCCTTCGGATGAAAGCTTGAAAT
This sequence comes from Verrucomicrobiota bacterium, assembly GCA_043783015.1. Taxonomy (GTDB): domain Bacteria; phylum Verrucomicrobiota; class Verrucomicrobiia; order Verrucomicrobiales; family Verrucomicrobiaceae; genus VFKE01. Next base: position 475 of record JAYVZW010000121.1, on the reverse strand, counting down.
ACTCACCCCGGAAAGGCACGATCCGGCAACGGGGACGCAAACCCGCCATGCGCGCAATGCGGTCACAATGCAGCCCGCCGCAGTTCACGATGAAGTCCGCACGGTGTTCGCCTGATTTAGTTTGCACGACCTGCCGGGCGCCGTCCCGGGTGATGCCAGTGACCTCCGCATCCGTGATGACCCGGCCGCCTTGCTCAACGATGAGTGCCTTCATGCACTGGGCCACCGCGGGATAGTCCACGATGCCCTCCTCCGGCACCAGCAATGCCGCCTTCCCACGTGCGAAAGGTTCGCGTTCTTCGATCTCCGAGGGCGACAACCAGCGCAATCCTTGCAGGCCATTGGCTTCTCCACGCTGATGCAGGCCCCGCAAGCGTTCCACCTCTGCATCATTCACAGCGAGCACGATCTTGCCGCATACTTCATGCCTGATGCCATGTTCCTGGCAAAAGGCCACCATGGAACGGATGCCGCT
>JAYVZW010000120.1:0-2263 GCA_043783015.1 Verrucomicrobiota bacterium | reverse complement strand
TCGCATGCCGAGACGCCGTCCCCTCAAAGGCTGCTATACGTCGCCGTCCCCGGCATCCGCGACGACCTGAAATACGGCGGTCATGGAGTGCTGGTGTTCGACATGAATCATGGGCATAAATTCGTGCGGCGCATTGCAGCAGCCGGGCTTAACAAGGATGGAAAGCCGATGAACGTAAAGGGGGTCTGCGCCAGCGCGATGACGCAGAGGCTTTATGTCAGCACCATCGATACGATGGAGTGTTTTGATTTGCATAGCGACAAGCTTCTATGGGAGAAGCACCATGAAGGTGGCTGCGACCGGATGTCCATCACGCCCGATGGCCACAAACTTTTCACGCCGAGCTTTGAAAAGAATTTTTGGCATGTGATCGACTCCATGAGTGGCGATGTCATCGCGCGCATTCCCTCGGAGAAGCTGGCGCATAACACCATCGCAGGCCTGGATGGCAGGGAGGTATATCTGGCGGATCGCGGAAGCCGCATGGTCGAGGTGGTGGACGCGACGACCAACGAAGTTGTCCGCAAGCTGGGGCCTTTTGGCAATGTGGTGCGTCCTTTTACAGTGAACGGCGCAGGCACGATCGGTTATATGAACGTGGATGACCTGCTCGGTTTCGAGATCGCGGACTTGCAGAGCGGTAAAGTTTTACATCGCGTCGCAGTCACGGGATTCGAGAAAGGAAAGGTCGTCAGGCACGGCTGCCCATCGCACGGCATCGCGCTCACGCCGGATGAAAAGGAAGTGTGGCTCACAGATGCACATAACAAACAGCTCCACATCTTCGACAACAGTGTCATGCCGCCGAAGCAAGTGCAGAGCATTGCGCTGAGAGATGAACCGGGCTGGATCACCTTCTCGCTGGATGGAAAGCTGGCCTACCCGTCCACCGGCGAAGTGATCGACACCGCCTCACGCAAAATCATTGCGCAACTGATAGATGAAAATGGTGCCGAGGTGCACAGCGAAAAGATGGTGGAAATCCAGTTCGACGGCGAAGGCAAGACTGTGGCCACAGGCGATCAGTTCGGCTTGGGACGCGTCAGGTGAAAGCCTCACCCCAGAATCTCCACTTTGCCAGCCGTCGTTTTGCTGAAGGCGTGGATCTGTTTCCGGTTGGCGTCGAGATGCCGGGTGATGATGCGGTCTTTGCCGACTTCCAGATGAGTGAAGCCATAGACGGTTTTCAGGAACGGGCCGTGCTTGAGCACGCCGCCCGTCGCTTCCGCGCCTTCGCCCACGCGCACGCGGGCACCACCACCGCCGGAGATGACAAAGCTGGTGGGATGTTTTTCAAATTCCATGTGTTGCATGTCGTGGTCGTGGCCGCAGAAATAGAAGTCCACCTTATGTTGCTTGAAGAGCGGCTCCCAGTCCGCGATGAGATAAGGGCTGTCGCCGTGCGTGCCGTTGGAGTAAAGCGGGTGATGCCCCATGACGATGAGCCAGGGAGCGGTGCGCGGCCGGGCGATCTCCGTTTTCAGCCAGGCGTTCTGCGCGGCTTTCTCGGCTTCGGTCAGCGAGCTGACACGGGTTTTGTAATTGCTGTCGAGCACGATGAATTTGATGAGCGGTTTCTCCTTCGGGAAATCAAAGGCATACCACTTCGCGGGCATGGTCCAGCGGGTGCCGGGGTGATCTTTCGGATAGGCTAGTTCGGCAATGAGCTTGTCCTTGGGCTCGTCATCGTAGTCGTGATTCCCGAGCATGGCGTAGCAGGGACCGGGGAAAACGTCAGCGGGATACATGTCCTCGAACTGGGTCTTCCAACGGGGGCAGGCGGTGCCGCCCTTGAATGCGCCGTAAAAGTTGTCACCGAGCAGCAACATGGCCTCGGGTTTGATTTTGGCGTCCTGGACGTAGCGTTTCATACCCCCGGCGACGGCTTGCTGCGGTTTCATTTCTTTTTCCACCGCGCCCCAGTCGCCGATCATCAAAAGATGATGGTCTGCGGGGCTGATGTCGGCTGCCAGGACACGTCTGCGTGACCCGAGGGTCATGGCGGCGCTGAAGGCGAAGGTCTGCTTCAGCAGACGGCGGCGGGTGAGATTAACTGCGTTCATGTTGTGACAAGGTTAACGCTGAAAACACTGCTGTCTTGTGTCAAAATCGACATACGTTCGCCGTTCTGATGACGCGCTTTTCGCAAATAATGCATTGACGGCCGGACTCCACGCAGCCGATTCTGCCACATGAATACCTGGCTCAAGATCATTTCATCCGCCGTGCTCGTCTGCCACTTTGCCAGCGCACAAAGCGCCGA
>JAYVZW010000119.1:0-2264 GCA_043783015.1 Verrucomicrobiota bacterium | reverse complement strand
TGCTCCACACCACCGAGGTGCAGACCACGGCTTATGCCTTGCTCTACCGTGAAGCCACGCAAAAGCAGGAGAGCGGCATTGAGCTGCATCATTTGGTGAAGCTCAAGACGCCCAAGATCGTGGTCACCCAGGCTGGTCCTGCCACCGAAGACCAGAAGAAACGTCTGCTGCACCAGATCGACTCGTATGTGCAGGGGCTGGAGCGGGAGGATTATATTCCTGCTCCCGGGTTCCAGTGCGCGGGCTGCGAGTTCTTCAATGAATGCCGCCAGTGGAAATGAGTGGCCCCTGAGAGGCCCGGCATCCACGACGCACAACTTGGGTAACAAAACCCCGGCGGACACCCACCGCCAGCAGGCTTGTGCCTGCACGCCGCCACAAGCCGGCCGGAAGCTCCTTCGCGATGTGAAGGAAGGAGCTTCCATAATTTTCACCCGCCCCGAAGACCTCCGCTCCTTCGGGAGCGGAGGTCTGGGGGTTCACCACCATCCAACCCAGAAAATAAAACCAACATCATGGAAAACGTCACACTTTATTTCCGCGAAGGCTCGTCGGACAAAATTTATCAGGCCAGCCTTCAACCCAAGGACGGCGGCTACGTCGTCAACTTCGCCTATGGTCGTCGCGGTGCCACACTCAACACCGGCACCAAGACGCAATCACCCCTCGATTATCAAAGCGCCAAAGGCATCTACGACAAACTTATCAAGGAAAAGACCGCCAAGGGCTACACGCCCGGGGCGAACGGCACACCTTATCAGCACAGTGACAACTCCAAGAAAAGCACCGGCATTCTGCCGCAGCTGCTCAACCCCATTGATCATGATCATGCCACGCGGCTTCTGCGTGACACGACCTGGCTCATGCAGGAAAAGTTCGACGGCAAACGCATCCTCATTCGCAAGACCGGCAACACCATTGAAGGCATCAACCGCAGTGGTTTGACTGTCTCCCTGCCGCAGCCAGTGCTGCAGGCCGCGCAATCCATTCCCGGGCGCTTCGTCCTGGATGGTGAGTGCATCGGCGACCGTTACGTTGCCTTCGACGTCCTCGAACTCTCCGGTGCCGACATCCGGCTCTTGCCCTACAACGGACGACTCTTCCAACTGGCCGCGCTCATCGAGGAGGAAATTCCCCACCTGACCATGGCCGTCACGGCTACCACCACACGGTTCAAGACACAGCTCATGAACCAGCTTCGGGAGGAGAACAAGGAAGGCGTCGTGTTCAAGCACAGCGCCGCACCTTACAGTCCCGGTCGTCCCGCCAGCGGTGGTGATGCGCTCAAATTGAAGTTCTACGAGAGCGCCTCCTTCATCGTCACCAAGGTCAACACCAAGCGCAGCGTCATGCTGGTCCTCTTTAGCGGGGATAAAATCGTGCACGCGGGCAATGTCACCATTACGCCCAACCATGAGGTTCCCTCTCCCGGGAGCGTCGTGGAATGCCGCTTCCTCTACGCCTTCCCTGAATCCGGCTGCATTTACCAGCCGACGTATCTCGGACTCCGTGATGACATCCGTTCTGCGGATTGCACCACGGACCAGCTCAAGTTCAAGCCTGCCCTCGTGGCGGCTTAATAACAACAACCCAGCGCGCAACAGCCCGCACTCCCTTCACGGGATGCGGGCTGTTCGCGTTCCACCCCATCTCCAACACTCAACTTATGAACACGACGTTGCACGCCAGGCAGAATCCTGTCATTGATTCAACCCGCATGATCGAACTCCTGGGCAGGGCAAAAAACTGGGCTCTCAGCGTTGTCCCGGAACTGCTCGGCATCAAAAAGATCCCAGACTTGCTGCCCCATGGCCGGCATGAGCGGAGCCGCAAGATACCGCTGAAGGGCTATTTCCAAACCGACGGCTATTCTTGCGGTGCCATCGCCGGATGGTCGGTCCTCAAATTCCTCAAACCTGGGTCCAGCTTCAAGAAGTTTTATGAGGACTGTGATCCAAGTGAAACCTGGGGCGTCTCGACGACTCGCTTGAGTGCCGCCCTGCGCAAGCACAGCGTCCGAGTCTCCACACGCCCCAAGATGGATTTCGACGCCATCAAGACCAGCATCGAGGGCGGCTCACCGGTCCTGGTGAGCATCGACGTCGGTTGCGAGGAGGATCTTCACTGGGTGGTCATCTACGGCATCGGCTGGAATCCACGCCGCATCTTCATCAGCGGGCACTCGATCCCGGGCTTCAGCAAACGCGTGATCCCCTGGCGCCAGTTCAAGCGCAGCATCTGGATACCATCCGGACTCGGACTGG
>JAYVZW010000118.1:0-2266 GCA_043783015.1 Verrucomicrobiota bacterium | reverse complement strand
TCGGGGGTGGCCTTTGAGGGGCCGTGTTCGTTAGCAACAGGATAAGCCAGAGGCGCGCGCAGGCTTGAGGAATATGCATCAAATCCTTTTAGTGGTCGTAAACTTACAACAGCTGTGGCGGGCATGCCGGCATCAAAGGGACGAGGGAAGAACCAAGTGCTGCCTTTGCCATTCGATTTCACTGGGAACGGGCCTGCAGTGGTGAGGGAACCAAACTTGCGATCGCGCTCAGCGTTTTCGGGTCGCGCGGAGCTGCGCCCTCGGCGATGCGGATGGGCGTCTTTGAATACTTCGCCAGCCCAATGCAACGCAGCATGGAAAGCATGATTGACGACGGTGGGCAAAGGCCAGGCGGCAGCGTGACCGGAGAGGGAGCCGCCCATGGGACGACCGTCGCGGAAAAAAAGGACGTCGGTTGGGTGAAGTAGGATGGTATTCATGCAGCGGGCTGCCTGTCGGCGGGATGGGTTTCAGTGGGTCGATTGCGATGGGCGAATGCGATGGTGGTGCAGAGGCCGATGACAGCAGTGAGTTGAGTTTGCGGAGCTGTGTCGAGTGATCTGAGATAAGTCTTAAGCGGATCGTGCAGGTCTTTGGCAACAGCCTTGGAACCTTGCCGTTCGGCCGCATGGGCAAACTCTCTTTGGATGACGTCGGTTGCATTGAAATCCGCGGCGTCACACATTTGACTCAGGCCGGTCTGCTTGGTGACATAGGGCTCCAACAACTGGCAAACACGATGCGGAAATTTGCCGCTGAGAGCACCTCCGTTCATGGCTTGGGAAATGGCTTCATACAAGGCGATGCCGCCACAGTCCCACTTTGCGCCCCATTGGCTGATTTCACCCGAGCGTTTCATGAGGGTAACTGAAAAGGCAGAGCGGTCTAGAACGTTCTTGGCGCGCTTTTCAGCCTTCTGCGCCTCGCGGATGAGGTCTTGTAGTGGCGATTTGATGTGGGCGATGGCGATGCCCGCTGAGGCATCGGGCTTGCTGCCATCGTCCGCTTTTGTCGCATCGGTGGCACTGCGGAAAGCGGTGCGAATATCTTTGGCACAAGCGATGGCGGCGTCTGCGGGAACAAGGGCAACCACATCATCACCGCCCGCATAAATGAGGAAGGCATCATGTTTATTGAGTTCATCACGCACACGATTGAGCGCGAAATCACTGAGCGCGGTGCTGAACCGCTGATGGTGTCCGGTGAGATCTAATTTGTCGGTCGCAGAAAGCAGGTCTCCATTCACCCACTTGCCGATAGAGTCGCCATCGAAGGCGATAGCGGCGAGGTATTTCTCCCCTTCCGTGAGATCCGTGTCATCGTCCGCTTTGTTCGAGTAATCCCGGGTGGCAATGCCACGGGTGCTGCGGATATTGAACTCGTGGGAAGCGGTTTTGAGATTGAGTTCAGGATTGTCCTTCAAATACGTCAGATGCCAGACGCGCTTGATGAGGTTAATGGCTCCGAGATGGTCTTCATGTTTAAAGAGGTGTGTAAAACGGGTGCTTACCTTCTGTTTGCAATCCACAACGGCTTCCTCTTTGCCACTCAGTGAATCTTTATCGTTGCCGAGATCCTTGCTGCCAGAGTTCCAAGCGGCGAAGTCGCGCGTCTGGCGCACGGCATCGAGGTGCCAGCCGTTGTCGCCATAGGCTTCCAGGTATTTCGTGTCGTCAGCAAGGGGAGTCAGCATCCAACTGATGCTGAGATGCCGCGCCACTTGCTCATCAAATCGATCCTTCAACTCGTCTTTCAACCCTATTTCGTGGCGCTTTGCCCAAACGGAATCAGCAATATCGCGCCATTCATTCTCGATGGCCTTCTTCACAGTTTTTGCCACTTGCACGGCATCGCCTTCCGCGATTCGCGCGACGAATAAATTGGGAATATTGGGCGTGAGCAGTCTTTTCTGATCGGCGGAGGAGAAGGCTCTCTTATCCTTCAGCAGCGGCTGGCCATCGCGATTTGGGAAGATCAATTCAGCGCCGTCTTTGGGCAGTGCGCGTATCCCAGCCGCCATCAACCAGCTCAACAAGTAGCTCCCACTCCATAAATCCCGCGTGCTACGCGCTTGAGCAATAAAGTCCTGGACGGGGCCGATCTGGACTTTCAGCAGTGAGACGGTTGGCATAAGTCAGTTAGTAGTTTGGTTTGCACATTGTCACGCTTTTTTATCTATGTCATTCCGATGGATGTCCGCGGATGTTGGCCTGCTCCCTGAAGTGGGACGGATCATAAATGTAGTTCCAGCGTCCTTGGTTGGTTG
>JAYVZW010000117.1:0-6852 GCA_043783015.1 Verrucomicrobiota bacterium | reverse complement strand
CGGGACAACGTCTGTGCGAGTTCATGAGTTAAAGTTTAGCAGGCTCCGATGGTAAACGGCAAGCTTGATCTTGCGGCTGATGTCGCGGATGTCTTCGCGGTTCATGGCCGCGTTCAACATCCATCTTTCAGAAGCACCCATTATCACAGGGCCTTCGGTCTTCGCTGATGGCGAGGGCGCGGAGGCGCAATTCCTCGGCGTCGTGCGCGGCGAAGAGGATGGCAAGCCGATCAGCGGTATCGAATACAGCGCCTATATCCCGATGGCGGAACATGAACTTGCCGCCCTCTGCGAACGCGCTCAGGGCGAGCATGGGGCGCATCGCGTGGAAATCCGTCACCGGCTCGGCTTTGTTCCCGCGAAGGAATCGAGCATCATCATTCGGGTGTGGACGAGACACAGCGCGCTGGCGTTTGATTTGTGCCGTTGGTATCTGAAGGAGATCAAGACCAGCGTGCCCATCTGGAAAAAGCCGGTGTTTTCCGAAAGGTGAATTGACTTCGTGCCGTCTGCTTCTTACAACGGTAGCGACGCATTGCGTATGAATCTTCCCAACAAGCTCACCATTGCCCGTCTGTGCCTGACGGTGGTGTTTGTCGTGCTGTTCTATGTGCCGCTGGCCAACCGGGTGTCGTTCGCCTTGATTATCTTCCTCGTCGCTTCGTTCACGGATTACCTCGATGGCGAAATCGCCCGACGGAGGAATCTCGTCACGGATTTCGGTAAACTCATGGATCCGCTGGCTGACAAGATCCTTATGGCTGCCGCCCTCGTGATGCTGGCCGCCGAACCGCGCGAACCACTGCGGCTTCCTGCATGGACGGTGATCGTGGTTCTCTCACGCGAGTTTTTTGTCACCGGCATCCGCTTGCTCGCGATGAACAAGGGCGCGGTGCTGGCTGCGGAGAAACTTGGCAAGCACAAGACTCTCTGGCAGATGATCACCGTTGTCTATTTCATGGCCGCGCGCGCCAGCGCGGAACCGCCCGGCCCCGGCGGTGGTGAGCCGATGATGCAGTGGGCTGCACACGCATTCGAGTGGAAATGGTTCTCGCCCCATGTCTTCGGTTTCTCCTGCCTCGCCATCATGGTCACGCTGACGCTGATCTCCGGCCTGAGTTATTTTTGGAAGAACCGCGCGATGTTTCTGAATGGGGCGGGGTAACGGTTGCCGAATGACGTTAAAAATTGCAATCACAAAAATATGGACTTGCCAAAGTTCACTTCCACTCCGGTATCCTGAATCCCAGCGCAATATACTTGGCGCGGAAATCGGCGTCTAGCGCGGCGAGGTCGTCTGATTTGAAAAGATGTTGCAAGTAGTGGCTGCGGATTTCCTCGATGGAGGAATCGCTTCTGAGATAAGAGGGTGCGGGCTCTCCGCCGCGGCCTTGAGTGCGGAACCAGGCGGAATCGGTGGTCAACTCGTCGAAATAGAGCCGGATGCGACGGGCTTCTCCGTTGTCCGCCATGTGGAGATAGTAATGCACGAGGAACATGGAGGAGAGATACATGCGGTGAAGCTGGATGTGGGCGGCCTTGGAATTCACGTTTGTGGACCAGTCGCGGTCAGTTTTTTTCACCAATTCGCTGGGGCGCATGATCCAGCTTTCCGGCAGGCGCACTGGCACTGCGCTTGATGGCGCAGGCGGTTTGTTTGATGGAGATGCCATGACTTGTGCGTCCTGTTCACGGGTGAGTTTGTCATAAGTTTCCAGTCGTTGACGCAGAGCCTGCACCCGGTCGCGCGCGCCCAGATAGAAGACGCCGTTGCGATAAATCATGTTGCCCGCGTATTCGGCCAGGCCTTCTGCGACCCACTTGGGCATGAGCGGCAGCAGCTCCGCCGTGGTCTGATGCGCCATCTCATGGATGAGGACGGTGGCGTGGTAGTTGTAACTCTTGGTATTGCGCCCGGCGAATTTCTCGATGCCGAGGCTTTCAAACGGGACCAGCAGCATGCCTTTGCCGCTCATGTTTCCCAAGATAAAAACACCTGCGCTGCCCGGCGGCCCGCCAGCGCGCTCATAGACCATGCGGCTCTGGCAGATGCGCGCGCCGAAGGTGCGTCCCTCCAATGGCGGGAAGTGCAGCGGCAGTGAGTAGATCAGCCGCAGCGTGCCTTCAGCCACGGTGGCGAAATCGTTCATCACCGATGCGGAAACCTCGGCATCGCAATTGAATTCATAATGCGGACTGTGGAAGACGAAGACTCCCTCTTTGGATTTGCCACCGGTGAGTTTAATTTCCTGCTGGAGCACTGTCTCCGGCCAAACTGGCGGCGCAAGTTGTTGTGCGGGGGATTTATTCCTCGCCCATTCGTTCAACCATGCCTGGTCATTGGCGGACAGTTTTCCGATGGGTAACAGGGCGCGTTGCTTGCCCGCCATCAAGACGACAGCGTTACCTTGTTCAAGGCCGAGGATTTCGGCCTCGATCATTTTGCCGCTGCTGTTTTTCCATTCGCGCGCAGTGAGGCTGGTGCTCAGAAAGAGTAAAACCGACAACAGCTCAAGCCGGATGCACGAGTGTCGTTTCATGTGCGAAATGATGATGGAGCCGGTCGTGTCCGTCCAGTCAATTTCGCGGTGAGAAATTGAATTTGAAGCGCAGCGTTACTCCTCTACTCCTGTGGTATTAATGGGAACCTTGATCTCCTGGCCTGTCTTTAGTTTGGCACCGGGCTTGAGGTCATTCATCTCATAGAGCTTCAGGGCGGTGATGTTGAAGGCTTCGCTGATGGTTTGCGGGGTCTCTTCCTCGCTCACGATGTAGCGGCGGAATTTCGGCTTGGCTTCAGCGGGTGGCAATTCTTCAGCGGGGCTTTTCTTCTCAAAGAAGCTGGTGTCCGTGACCGCAGAGGCGACGACGGAAGGTGTGGTTTTCGCAATTTCAGGTTCTGGTTTGGTCTCTGGTTTTGCGGTTTCTTTGGCTGTGGTTTTGCTTCCACCCGGCAGGTTGAGCTTCAAGCCGGGGCGGAGCTTCTCGGAGTTAACGCCTGGGTTGGCCTGTGTGAGGGCCGCCACGGTCACGCCGTATTTTTTGGCGACCAGATAGTAAGTGTCTTTTTCGGTGACGGAATGGGTTTTGGCACTGGGGGCGGCTGATTTGGCATCGGCCACCTCCTTTTTTTCTGCGGGAAGAGTTAGCTTGGTTCCTGCTTTGGGCAGATCGGGGTCCACGCGCGGATTGGTTTTTTCCAACTCCTTTGAAGTGATGCCGTATTTTTTGGCAATGACGCGGAAGGTTTCACCCTGGATCACCAGATGGGAGGCGGGGCGCGACCCGGCAGCGGGGGCGTCAGTTGGAGGTGGGGGAATTTTGATGCTTTGTCCGTCGCGCAAGGTGCTGTTGTCAAGATGATTGAAATCCATGATTTCACCTACGCTCACATTATGCTGTCGCGCGATGGACCAGAGTGTTTCTCCGCGCTTGACCTTGTGAAGGCCATCCTTGTCTTCGCTCACGGAGTGTTTGGCAGTGTCCGCAGTGGATTTTTTTTTCGTCGTGGCGGATGAGACGGGGGTGGTGGCACCCGACACGATGACGACAGAAAAAATCCATCCGCCGAAAAGAAAGATGAATGGCCTCATGCGATTATTTTTACTATACTAATAATGAATTTCAACTAAAATAATAGATATAGCGTTATTAAGCCACTCGTTATGAACCGTTTTTCGGGACGCAACTGGCACATTCGATCCCTGATTTCATTCGGGGCGCTTGTGGCGGGTTTCGCGTGCCTTTGGCAAATTCCAAAAATCTGGGAGAGCAGTCTGCAAGCGGTCACTGCTGCGGTGAATGCGCGCGATCCTTTTGCAGAGGCTCTGCGCGGCTGTCTCGTCGTTGTCGATGCCGGACACGGTGGACAGGACAGCGGCACGGCGGGGCATGGCTTGCAGGAAAAAATCGCCACGTTGGAGATTGCAAGACGGGTGGAACGCCGATTGAAAGGACTCGGAATTTCCACGCGAATGACGCGCACGGATGACACATATATTGAGTTGGAGGATCGCAGCGCGATGACCGCTAAGCTGAAAGCGGCCGCATTCGTCAGCATTCATCTCAATGCCTCCACGGCGGGTGAGGTCGCGGGACTGGAGACGTATTTTAGTTCGGCACGCGTTACAGGCGAGGGGGTGCCGCAGCGGCAAAGGCTGGCCATGAAATCATCCAAAGCCATGCAGGATCAACGCAGCGAACTGCTTGCTTCCATCATCCAGCGCCGCGTCTGTGCGAGCACGGGCGCGGCTGATCGCGGCGCGCGGGACAGCCGGCTTTATGTTGTCTTGCATGCGCACTGTCCTGCTGTGCTGGTGGAGTGCGGCTATCTCACGAACGGCGAGGAGTGCAGTCAATTAAAGCAAGACGCCTATCAAGAAAAGCTCGCTGCGGGCATTGCCGATTCCGTGCGGCAGTATCTGCTCGTCACCAAGATGAATCCTCATCGCGGCTTTGTGTTGCCCGACGCTGGGCTGCCCTTCGCTGATGTAGGCAATCGTTGAGCCACTGTAAAGTGTCACGCTGCATCGGGTAGCTGCACGTAGGGACTTTCCTTCAGTTCGATGCGTTTTGATCCGCTGAGCAGCTTCCACCATTCCCAGGCGCAACCGATCACAATGCTCACGACCAGTGCAAGGAAGATGCCAGCCACTGCGGCATCGAGATAATTGTTCCAGAGCATTTTTTTCATCACGCTGAGATCCGTTCCAACAACGCTCACGGAAATTTTTTTCTCCAAGTCTGCGGCTTTAGCAAGGAAACCCCATTTGTTATTGAAGATAAGCATCAGCCCCGCAGACAACGTGACTACGAGCAGATAAATCAGCGGAATCAATGTGGTCAAAATGTAGCGCACGCGGCCCATCTTGATGAGCACTGTGGTGCCCAGCGCGAAGGCGATAACGGCGAGCAGTTGATTCGCCACGCCAAAGAGCGGCCACAAGCTTTTGATGCCACCATTTTCATCAATCACGCCTTGATAAAGAAACCAGCCCCAGCCCGCCACGAAAGCAGAGCTGGCGAACATGTTGCTCGCCCACGACCGCGTGTTGCCCAGCGGCTTCCAGACTTGCCCCAGCAAATCCTGCAAAATGAACCGCCCCACGCGAGTTCCGGCATCCAGCGTGGTCAGGATGAACAGCGCCTCGAACATGATCGCAAAGTGATACCACAGGCTCATCATGCCCTCACCGGGGAAGACTTTGGAGAACATGTGCGCGAGGCTCACCGCAAACGTGGGCGCACCGCCCGCGCGTCCGAACATGGTTTTCTCTCCGAGTTCGCCGGCGAGCTTCGTCATATCGGCCTCGGTCACGGCAAAGCCCGCGCTGTTTACTTTCGCGATGACAGCGGCGGGTTCAGATCCTTTCGCGCTGTTGATGGCAAAATATTCGCCGGGTTCCAATGCGCAGGCGCAGATCAAGGCCATGAGAGCCACCAGCATTTCCGTGACCATGGCGCCATAGCCAACCACGCGGATTGCCTTTTCGTTGTCGAGCAGCTTTGGCGTGGTGCCGGAAGAAATTAGTGAGTGAAAGCCCGACACCGCGCCGCACGCGATGGTGATGCACACGAACGGAAAGACCGGCCCCGGCACGATCAATCCACCGCCGTGAATGAAGCTCGTCAGTGCGGGCATTTTTAACATCGGCATCACCCAGATCACCACCAGTCCAAGCACGCCCACGGTGCCTAGTTTCATGAACGTGCTCAAATAATCTCGCGGCGCGAGCAACAACCACACGGGCAGCACGGAAGCCGCGAATCCATAGATCATGATGCTCCACGCGAGCGTCGTGCCATTGAGTGTGAACGCATGATCCAAGCCCCATTCCTTGAGATACTTGCCGCACCACACGGACAACAGCAGTCCGAGCACTCCGGCCACGCTGACGCTGGTGATGCCGGCTTTGGTGAATCGCAGAGCGGAACCCATGAGCAGCGCCAGCGGAATCGTGGCCGCAATCGTGAAGAGACCCCACGGGCTGTCAGCGAGGGCGTTGACCACGACCAACCCCAGGACCGCGAGCAGTATCGTCATGATGGCCAGCAATGAAATCATTGCCAGCGTGCCGACAATGGGATTGATTTCTTCCTTGAGCATCTGGCCCAATGATTTGCCGCCGCGTCGCATGGAGGCGAACAGCACCACCGCGTCATGCACGCCGCCGCCCAGCGTGGCGCCGACCAGAATCCACAGCATGCCCGGCAGATAACCGAACTGCGCCGCCAGCACCGGCCCCACCAACGGCCCCGGCCCCGCGATGGCCGCGAAGTGATGGCCGAACACGACCCACTTGTGAGTCGGCACATAGTCTTTGCCGTCGTTCTGTGTAATCGCCGGCGGGGCGCGACGCTCATCTGCCACCAGCACTTTCGTCACCAGCCATTTGCTGTAAAAACGGTAGCTCACCGCAAAGGTGCACACGCCCGCGACCACGAGCCACAGCGCGTTGATTTGTTCGCCACGATGCAAGGCGGACACGGCGACACTGGCCGCGCCGAGAATGGAGATGCCCAGCCAGAGAAGGATGCGCAAAAGTTTTGACATTGACGGGATGCTACTGCGCGCGCTCCTCATTTCAAGGTGGGAAGCGGTTTCCCAGTGCCGTTGTCTGATTGACGCCCCGCTCATCCTCCCGATACTGCGCGCGTGTTTGTAGATCATATCAAAGTTTTTGTGCGCGCCGGGAAGGGCGGCGACGGCGTCGTGCATTTTCATCGCGGCAAGTTTAGGCCTAAGGGCGGACCTGACGGCGGCGACGGAGGCAATGGCGGCGATGTCGTGCTCGTGGTGGATAACAGCACTGACAGCCTGCGTGCCTTCTTCTTCAACAGCAAACTCATCGC
>JAYVZW010000116.1:0-6896 GCA_043783015.1 Verrucomicrobiota bacterium | reverse complement strand
CTTCACCGCCGAGCACGACCTTAAGGTCTTTGCTTGCGCCCTGCGCGAGTTTGTAGAAGGCGATGAGCAGGGCATCGCCGACGGGGCGATCCATGTGCCAGATGATTTTAGGCAGCAGATCAAAGTCCTCCGGCTGGCAGATGATTTCGTGATGCTTGGTGCCGAGGAAGGCTGCGGTTTCGCGCGCGGCGGGCGTCTCATCCATCGGCGAGTTGAAGCCAACCGAGTAAGTGTTGATATTGGACGAGAACTTGGTCATCGCCGCCACCGTGAGCGAGGAATCCACGCCCGCGCTGAGATAAGCGCCCACGGGCACATCGCTTCTCATGCACAGCTTCACGCAATCATACCAGAGCGATTCCAGCGCTTCAAAATATTCGCCGTCGCTTTTGTAAGTCGCGGTTCGGGCATCGAGCAATGGCACTTCCCAGTAGCGATGAATGCTCAGGGAATTGTCGCTCAGTTTGTAGCGCAGGAAGTGGCTGGTGGGCAGCGTGTAGATGTTTTTGAACATCGTCTGCGGCTCGGGCACGTTGCGCAGTGTCAGGTAAGGATCAATGGCCGCATGGTTCGGCTCTGCGGTGACGTGCTGGCTTTGCAGGATTGATTTCACCTCGCTGCCAAAGAGGAACTTGCCATTCCGATGGTGATAATAAAGCGGCTTCTGTCCGCAACGGTCGCGCGCGATGTAGAACTCATGTTTCCGCGAATCGTAAAGACAGAACGCGAACATGCCATTCATGCGCTGGAGCAATCCCTCGATGCCCCATTGCTCGAAACCATGCACGAGGCATTCGGTGTCGCTGTGCGTGGTGAAAACATGGCCCGCCTTCTCCAGTTCCTCGCGCAGTTCCACGTAGTTGTAGGTCTCGCCATTGTAGCAGATCGCCAGCGAGCGATCCTCATTGAACACCGGCTGCCAGCCGCCTTCGAGGTCGATGATGGATAGCCGGCGCATCCCCATGCTGAAAGGCGCGCCGTCCGGAGCGAGATACGCGCCCTCGCCATCTGGCCCGCGATGCACAATCACGCGCCCCATCCGGTCGAGAAGACCGTCTTCCTTAAAACCTGCAAATCCGTAAATGCCGCACATGGGAAAATGAAAGACGGAAGGATGAAGGATGAGTGATGAAAATCAACCGCAACTGTTCGCTGTCTATATTCAGCTTTGCGTCATTCGATGACAAAAGCCATCAACGCGCGCCAGCGTCAGCGCTGCTTGGCCAACCACCAGCAACCGTGTGCCCGGTGCGACAAACGAGAACGCCTCATCATTTTCGAGTGGCTTGACTTTCCTTGAGAAGGGACGGCATTCGCTTCGCGGCTGCGCAACATGCCGTCCATGGGAATTTAGTGGTTCGTGACGACAAAGGTGTCGTCATTCCATGTAACTGAATTGCGCGAGCCTCAATAGCTCACAATTTCTCCGGCTTCTGGAGCAGTTCTGCGATGCGCGCGAGGAGGCGACCTGCGCCGCCGCCATCGAGGATGCGGTGATCGAAACTGAGTGTCAGCTCGGCTTCAGTGATGGGGACGAAGCAGTTCACTTCATTGCTCCAATGCGGGGCTTTGCGGCCTGCGCCCAAGCCGATGACAAGGTTCTGCTCCGGCAGTGGAATAGGTGTGGCCCAGACAATGCCGAAGGTGCCGAAGTTCGTCACAGTGGCGATGCCGGGACGGTTCATATCTTGTGGAAGACGGCGCGCACGGGCTTGTTCAACCAGTTTGTTATAGGTGTCCACCAAGGTTGCCAGCGGTTTCTTTTCCACTTCTCGAATGACGGGAACCATGACGCCGTCATCCACTTCCACCGCGAAGCCAATGTCAATGGCGCGCGGATGAACGATGCGATTGCCGATGAGGCGGCCCGCGACGGCGGTGTTCTCACTCAGTGCCAAAGCGAGTGCGCGAATGACATAAAGGGCGGGGCCGGGTTTCGGATTGGTCTTTTTGCGATGTGCCAGCATGGTGTCAAGAACCACGTTCACGCCCACCGTGGCCAGAGGGCGGCTCCAGCTTCGGCGCATGGAATCGGCCACGGCGATGCGCATGGGAGAGGCTTTCGTCATGCGGTGCTCATCGAGCTTTCGGAGAAACAGTTCAAAGTCCTCGACGGTGACGCGCCCGCCCGCGCCGGTGCCGGGAACGGCGGCGAGGTCGGCGGCGTTGAGTCCCAGTTCATTCATTCTGGCCCTCATGCGCGGCGAGATATAATGAGCACCTGCGGCACCTGCGGGCACGGGAAGACCACTTACCAGCGGTTCGACCATGGGCTGATGCTCATGAATGGAATCGGCATCGCTGATCTGGAAATGGACATTGCTCGTTTCCTTTGATCCGTTGGAAGTAACGGGAGCCGATGACGTTGGTGCTGTATTCAGATTCAGTCCGAGGCTTTTGGCGTCTGCAGCACTGATGGTTAGTGAACCAAGCGCGGCTCCGACGGCATAACTGGTATTGGGCTTGGCGACGATCTCGCTGACCTTACCCGCACAGGAAGCGGTGACGGTCATGACGGCTTTGTTGGTCTCGACTTCAAAAATTTCCTGGCCGGCCGTCACGGCAGCGCCCGGTTCGATGAGCACGCGGATGATAGTCGCCTCAGCGATGGACTCGCCGAGCTGGGGCATCAAGATGGGAATGACATGCATGAATGACAGAGTGGTGAGGAATGGTTTTAGAATCTTAGGAGCCGTCGCAGTTCCGTCCCGATGCTTGCAGCGGTGGGGCGATGGGCGCGCCAGAGGTTGGGGTGATAGGGAATGGGCGTATCCTTGGAGTTGAGACGCTGCGGCGGGGCGTCGAGTAAATGCCAGCCGTCAGCGCAGACTCGCGCGATGACTTCGGCGGTGACGCCGCCCCAAGGGAAACTTTCGCCGACGCAAAGCAGCCGGCCCGTGCGGGCCACGGACGCGAGGATGGTCTCGGCATCGAGCGGCTTCACACTGCGCAAGTCCACGACTTCGATTTGATAACCTTCAACGACGAGTTCTTCCGCCGCACGGATGCATTCGTGTAACATCGCCGAGTAAGTAACTACCGTGGCATGAACGCCGGGGCGCGCGATGCGGGCTTTGCCGAGAGGCAAGGTTTCGTCCGGGAGCGAATCGGCCTTGAGATGGTAATAGAGAAACTTATGCTCGCAGAAGATGACGGGATCATCCAGCGAGACGGCGTGCAAGAGCATATGATAAGCATCCTCCACCGTGGCCGGAGTCATGATGACCAGACCGGGGTAATGCGCATAAACGCTTTCCATGCTCTGGCTGTGGAACGGTCCGCTGCCCGCAGTGCCACCGCTGGGCAGGCGGATGACGATGGGACAGGGGACATTGGTGCGCCAGTAATGCGTAGCCGCCTGGTTCACGATCTGGTTGAAACCGCAGGTGCTGAAGTCGGCGAACTGCATCTCCACGATGGGTCTCGCGCCTTCAATCGCCGCTCCCACGGCCACGCCAACCATCGCGTCCTCACTGATGGGAGCATCAATCACCCGACCGGGAAATTCATTGATCAGATTTTTTGTGGCCTTGAATGCGCCGCCGAATTTTCCGATGTCCTGTCCATATAGAAACACATTAGGATCACGACGCAGCGCTTCGTATTGCGCTTCGCGGATGGCATCAAGATAAGTAAGGGACATTGAAAAGTGATAAGGGATAAGGGATAAGTAGTAAGGGATAAGAGTTAAACTGGGATCTGGGTGAAATGTGCCCCCTTAACTTTTCACTTATCCCCTTTCACTTCAGTTCACCATACCTGCCAGCCCTCGGCGAGCTCCGGTGTGGCGAAGGGAGACCAGACTTCCTTGTAGGGATCGGGCGCAGGTTCGTGGGCGGTCTGGGAAAAGGCATGGTCGATTTCCTGCTGCACTTCGGCGCGCAGCAGGGCGAGGTCGGACGCATTGAGCCAGCCGTGGGTGCGTATGATTTGTTCGGCGTGAACGAGACAGTCGCGCCCGGCTTCCATCTGCCGCATCGCGGGTGGAATGTATGAGGCATCATCATGTTCGCCGTGTCCACCCAGGCGGAGAAGGTTACCCACGATCATTTGCGGGCCGTGCCCCTGCCGCGCACGTCGCACGGCGGT
Source organism: Verrucomicrobiota bacterium (assembly GCA_043783015.1). Lineage (GTDB taxonomy): Bacteria > Verrucomicrobiota > Verrucomicrobiia > Verrucomicrobiales > Verrucomicrobiaceae > VFKE01. The sequence goes on along the minus strand of JAYVZW010000116.1, from coordinate 2,807 downwards.
TTGGAACACTTCAATGCAAGCCGTGAGGTCGGTGCCATCCACGGTGTATCCTTCCATGCCGTAGCCCGTGGCGCGCTCCATCAGATTATCACAGGCAAACTGCCGTGATGTCGGTGTAGAATAGGCGAACTGGTTGTTGGCGATGGCCACAATCAGCGGGAGCTTTTCCACCGCCGCCATGTTCATGCCTTCATGAAATGCGCCGGTGGAGGTGCCACCATCGCCGATGCACGTTGCGCCCACGCTGTCGCCTAAGCGATCTTGCAAACGCCGCGCGAGCAACATGCCGCTGACCACGCTGATGAGGCTGCCAAGGTGCGAGATCATCGCGGGAATTCCATCCTTGGGCCGCCCGCGATGGATGTTTCCGTCACGACCGCGCATGGGTCCGAGCGCGGAACCCAGATACGTGCGCGTGGTGTCCAGAATCGGTTCGCCGAAAGCCATGCGACCAGATTGATCACGTATCAGCGGCCCATAAACATCACGGCCTTTCTTGAGCATCATGGCCAGTGAAACGCTGAACGCCTCCTGACCTTTGCCAAGGTAAACTCCACCGACGATCTTGCCCCCTGCGCGGTAAAGCGCTCCCAGCCGCTCCTCCAAAAGTCGCCCGGCGAGCATGTGCCGATAGGCGCGCAGATGGTGGTCGCGCATTTGTTCAGCGACACAGGCTGGTTCTTGGGTGGTGATTGCTGGGGCGGACACAGCGAAATGCAACTTTGCACGTCACCAGGGGCTTTGGAAAGCGAATTTTTGCCAGCAAGCGGTGGCAGAACAGGCAGGAAACAGAACTGTGGTTGGCAAGACGGGAGTGCGTCGTCCTCCATCCTCCATCTTTGCAGGACTGACTCACCAACTGAAACGAGTTCCAAGCCCGATCTACTGCGCGAGCCTTGCTTCAATATCCTTCTCAATCGCTGTCCATAGCACCTTAAGGCTGGCGGGGACGGATTGTTTGGCGGCGGCAAGTTCTTCTGTGGTGAACTTCGCGCCCTTCGGCAAGGCTTTGCCGTAGAGATAGTATTTGATCTTAGGCTCGGTGCCGCTGGGGCGCACGGCAAAGGCGCGTCCGTCGGCGAGGAAGACCCAGAGCATTTTTTCCTTCGGGATGGGATCGCCTTCCTCGTCGAAGAGGCCACCCTTGCTGTAATCTCTCAAGGAAGTGACGGCACTGCTGTCGAAGGTGGTCGGCGGATGGCTGACATAGGAGTCAGCCAACTTCTGAATCTGCGTGGCGCCGGCTGCGCCCTCGAAGGTTTTGCTCTGCCCTGCTTCAAAGAAGTAACCATAAGTGGCGTATATCTCATCCAATAAGTCGAGCAAGGTAATGCCGCGTGAGGCGGCGTAAGCGGCGACTTCGGCAAACATGACCACAGCTCCGTTGCCGTCCTTGTCGCGAGTGCTGTCAGTGCCGAGATAGCCATAGCTCTCCTCGCCACCGAAGACGAAGAACTTACTGTGTTGCAAACGCGCGGCGCGGGTCTCGGCATCTGTCATGTCGCGATACCTGGCGCGAATGTCGGCGGGCAGGGCTTGCTCGTATTTCTCCAGCTTGGCGCTGATGTATTTGAAACCGGTGAGGGTGTTGACCATGCCAATGCCGAAAGCCTTCGCCACGGCGGCCTGGAGTTCGGTGGTGACGAGAGTCTTGATGAAAACAGCGTGACTCTTGTTGCTCTCGTTGAGGATGCCGAGATCGAACATGGTCTGGATGCGATACCAGCCGATGAGAGCACCGGTCTGGTTCCCGGTGAGGAGCTGCATTTTGCCGTCGCGCCCGCGCACACCCACGCCCATGCGGTCGCAATCGGGGTCGGTGCCGATGACGATGTCGGCGTTTTCCTTGTCCGCTAATGCTACTGCCATGGCCAGCGCTGGCGCGTTTTCCGGGTTCGGAGAAGCGACCGTCGGGAAGCGTCCATCAAAGATGTCCTGCTCGGTAACGGTGTGCAGATTGAACCCTAGCTTGCGCAAGATTCTTGGAACGAGCACGCCGCCTGCGCCGTGCAGCGCGGTGTAAACGATCTTCAAATTACGGGCCTTCTCCAAGAGTTGCGGCTGAAGCATGAGGGACTCCACGCGCTTGAGGTATATGGCATCCATTTCCTCGCCGAGTTTCGTCAAGGATCCGCGCTCGGCGGCGGGCAGGGGAGTGTAGGTTTCGCTTTTGATGGCGTTGACTTCGGTGATGATGCCCGTGGCGTGCGGCTCGACGATGCCCGCGCCGTCGGCGAAGTTGACTTTGTAGCCGTTGTCGTGCGCGGGATTGTGCGAGGCGGTGAGCATGACGCCCGCATCCGCCCTGAGTTGACGGACGGCAAAGGACATCTCCGGCGTGGCGCGCGGACCGTCGAAGAGATAAACATCGCAGCCCAGATCGATGGCGATTTGCGCGCACTTCACGGCGAACTCGGCGGAGAAATGCCGCGTGTCATGGGCGAAGACGATCTTGGGCTTGCCGCCAAGACCGGCGTTCTGGCGATACTTGATGCAATACGTCGCCAGCCCCTGCGTGGCACGGGAGACGTTGTATTCGTTCATGGAATTCGTGCCCACACAGGCGAACTGCGGGCGCTCATCTGCGGCGGCGGTGCCACGCTCGGCTTTGGTGACCACCTTGCCGATGGTGCGTCCGCGCAAGCCACCGGTGCCGAATTTAACAATGGTAAAGAAGCGGTCATTCAGCTCCGTCCACTGCCCGGCCGTGGCGAGTTCCTCAACGCTGGCGCGATAGACGGGATTAGTGCCGGAGGCAAGAAGGACGTTGATGTTCTTCAGGCTCGAGTCGAGGAGTTTGCCTTCGG
>JAYVZW010000115.1:0-6927 GCA_043783015.1 Verrucomicrobiota bacterium | reverse complement strand
CGCCCGCAGTGTTTGCGGGATCGGTTGGAGCCAGCAACAAGGCCCCTACCATCACATCACTGCCGCGTGGCTCGTTCACGACGCTGGATCGGAAATGATCGTGCTCTGCGTGAAAGGCATGCTGCTTTTCCGCCACCGTGCGTCCAGCGAGAACCGGCCCGCCTTCGATGACGACGCGCGTCGGCTGCCCGCCGGTATGTGAATCGATCACGCGGACAATTCTCATAAGTTGCCCGGACTGTTGCTGCGTGACTTGAACTTCATGGGCTGCACACTGCCGAACTCCCGATGGTTTGCACGCAGCATTGCAGAATTTTTAACCGTCACACACTGCGGTCAGGATGCGACTTTGGCTTTACACGGCACCGCGTCCACGGCATGAATAGAGCTGACTCATGAACCGACAGGAAAATCTCGACACATTCTTTCACGAAGGCAAAACCGTCATTCTGCCCATGGACCATGGCGTGGCCGTGCCGGTGCCCGGGTTGGAAAATCCCTTCATGCTCATCGACCAGCTCAATCCCTATGTGGACGGCTACGTGATGAATCTCGGCCTGGCCTTGCGCACGAGCGACCTCATTTCCGGCAAGGGCATCTGCCTGCGCACGGATGTCTATAACGTCCGCACCACCGGGCCGGGCGCGGGGAGCATCCCTGTTTATGGATTGTCCGATGCGGAAGTGGTCGGAGCCAGCGCCATCATGAACATGCTCTTTCCCATGTCCGCCAACGAGGAGTCAAGCATTCAGTCCTGCGCAGATCTGATCCGCGAGAGCATGGACATCGACATTCCGGTCATCTTGGAATCCCTGCCCTTCGGACTAGGACAGTCGGACAAATACACGGTGGAAAACATCGGGTTCGCCGTCAGACTGGCCGCCGAACTGGGCGCGGATGTGGTGAAGACTGCATATCCGACCAACGGCACCGTGAAAGATTTCCGTCGCATCGTGGAATCCTGCTACGTGCCGGTCATCGTGTTGGGTGGTGCCGCCATGAACAATGATCTTGATCTGCTCTGCATGGTGCACGACGCCATGGAAGCCGGGGCCGCAGGCATCGCCATCGGGCGCAACGTCTGGCAGCATAAAAATCCCGTCGCCATCGCGCGCAGTCTCGCGGCCATCGTTCACGAAGGCGCACGCGTCGAAGAAGCGCTGACGCTGATGAAAGAGGTCGTGTAGTTTTTCTCCATGAGCCGGATCGTCGCCATGACCTTGCTCGCATTTCTCGCGTGCCAGGTCTGCGCCGGAGATGTGAAAAAACTGAGTTACGACTGCGAGAAGTGGACCGAGGGCGAGCCGCCCGCCGAGGTCTTCGTGGTGGACGGCAGCATCCGCGTCCAGCAGAAGGACAACAACAAAGTCCTCGAGATCGGCAGCGACCCACTGGTGGACGGATGCGCCCTTCTCGGCAGTTCGGCCAACGGCTCCGCCACCATTCAGGCGCGAGTCTGGGCCAGCAAGAGCGGGCGAAGTTTCCCGCGTTTCGGCATCGGCGTCCACGGCCAGAGCGGCTACCGCCTTATCGTTTTCTGCGCAAAGAAAGAGCTGCAACTGGTGAAGAACGAGCAAGTCATCGTGACCGTGCCCTATGAATGGACGAGCGATGCTTGGATCAATTTGAAACTTGAGGCGTTGAAGGACACTCAAGACAAATGGAGCATCGCGGGCAAAGCCTGGCCCGCCGGTGGTGCTGAACCTGCGGAACCGCAGGTCAAGCACGCGGACAACGCGCTCAAGGGCCAGGGTAAATGCTCCATCAGGGGCACGCCATTCTCCGGAACTCCGATTTATTTCGACGACATGAAATTGGAGATTGAAGGATGAAAATCATTTGCGCAGCTCACGAACCCCGCTAATCTGCCCACCCGTTCGCCCTGGCGACGGATCAGCTTGGAGCTGTAGCTCAATTGGTTAGAGCGCTGCCCTGTCACGGCAGAGGTTGCGGGTTCGAGTCCCGTCGGTTCCGCCAAGCTGTCCGGCTTCACTCCTAAATTTTATGGCGAGAAAATCTACCGTCTTCGAGCAAAAAGTTTACGACGCCATCAGCCGCATTCCTGCCGGGCGCGTGAGCACTTACTCTTTGGTTGGAAAAATTATCGGTTGCAGGTCTGCTCAAGCCATCGGACAGGCATTGAAGCGCAATCCCTTCGCACCCAAAGTTCCCTGCCATCGCGTGATCAGTTCCAGCCTTGCCATCGGCGGCTATTCCGGCGCTGTTTCCGGCGGGAAGGTCAAACGTAAATTGAAACTCCTGGCCAGCGAAGGTGTGCGATTTGAAGACGGCGTGCTGACTGATCACTCTGTCGTTTTCAATTTTTCGGGCAGGCCACGCTGAAGCGATTGCGCGGAGACTTCCCCGCATACAACTTGACGGCCATGCTTCGTTTCCAGCCCATATACCAAACCCGCGTCTGGGGTGGACGCCGTCTTGAGACGGTCCTGGGCCGAAAACTGCCCGATGCGCAGCCCTACGGCGAAAGCTGGGAACTCTGCGACCGACCCGAAGCACAGAGCATCGTAACAGGTGGCCTTTTTGCCGGGAAAACTTTGCACGAACTCTGGACGCAGCATCGCAGTGAAATCTTTGGCGCACGTCATGCCCAGCATCCAGCGGAGCGCTTCCCGATTCTCTTGAAAATTCTTGACTGCGCGGATGTTCTTTCGCTTCAGGTTCATCCGCCCCAAGACATCGCAGCCAGTCTCGGCGGAGAACCCAAGACGGAAATGTGGTTCGTGGCCCAGGCCAATGCGGGCGCGAAAATTTACGCAGGACTCCGTCAGGGCGTCACCCGCGAACAGTTTGAGAACGCACTGCAAATCGGCACCGTCGCGAGTTTCGTCCACAGTATTTCACCACACACAGGAGAGTTCATGTTCGTCGAATCCGGTCGAATCCATGCGCTTGGAGCCGGATTGCTCGTTTATGAAATCCAGCAGAACAGCGACACCACCTATCGCGTGTTCGACTGGAACCGAACCGGACTTGATGGCAAACCACGTGCGCTGCATGTCCGCGAATCCCTCGCCAGCATCGACTTCAACGACTACGAGCCGGAGATGCAATCACCCGCCGCTGATGGCCGGATGGCGGAATGCCCGCACTTCGCCACGAACTATCGCAAACTGGAGGCTGGCGACAATGTGGAAATTAAAACACCGGAGGATGATTTCATCTGCCTCGCCATCGTGCGTGGTCATGGCGTCCTTGCTGCAGACGCTGTGCGCGCCGGAGATTTCTTGATTCTGCCCGCCGGTTCCATGGTCTGCCCGCTCATGGCAGGTGAAGACCTCTTGGAGTGGCTGGAGATCAAACTGCCGTAGTCTTCCACTCTACCGTCGTGATGGGATCAGCCCAAGATTCTCAACCGATACCGCTCTTGGCTTCGCTCGAGTTTCAACTTGGCTCCGTAAGCTTCGCCAAGATTCGCGCTGGTCAGCACTTTCGCCTTCTCACCAGCGGCAAATACTTTGCCCGCTTTCATCATCAGCACGCGATTGAAACAAGGCAGTATCTCCTCGACGTGATGCGTCACCAGCACCAGCGAGGGCGCGCCGCGCCTGTCGGCAAAGCTCTGCAACCATGTTAGAAAATGCTCGCGCGCCACGGGATCGAGTCCGGCACAGGGTTCGTCCAGGATCAGCACCCGGAACTTCGCCATCAGTGCGCGGCAGATGAGAATTTTTTGCCGCTCGCCTTGCGAAAGCACGCCCCAGCGCGAGTCGGCGAGATGCGCGCAGCCAAAGCGCTTGAGCAAGGCGCGCGCCTCGCGCACCAGCGCAGGCTGGGGTTTCTCGATGAGATTAATCAACGCCTCGCGCCCGCTGACGACGGCATCCATCACGGACTCGCCTGGCTCCAGATAAAACGTGAGCGTGCTGGCGACGAGACCGATGTGCTTGCGCACCTCACGCCAGTCGGCTTCACCGAACCGGGCGTCCCCCACATCAATCTCGCCCGCCGTGGCCATGTCGTAGCCCGTGAGCAAATTGATCAGCGAAGTTTTTCCGCAGCCGTTCGGCCCAAGGATAACCCAATGCTCCCCTGCCCTGACCTGCCAGTTGATGTCGTCGAGAATCAGGCGCGAACCGCGCTCGAAGCGTAGTCCTTCGACGGACAGGACCAGTCGCATGATTACATCGCCCCCATCGTATCATCCAGCGCCGCAATCAATTCCTTGATCGTCGCTTCGGTCTCGTCGCCCATGTTGGAAATGCGGAAGGTATGACCTTTGATTTTGCCGTAACCACCGTCGATGGCGAGGTTGTGGCGTTTCTTGAGCGTGCTGACAAAGTTTGCAACATCGAAGCCGTCCTTGTTCTTCACGCAAGTGAGCGACTTGCTACGGAAGCCTGCGGGCGCGAAGAAATCGAAGCCGTGCTTCTGCACCCACTCATGGACCATGGCGTTGAGCCTGGCATGGCGCGCGTATCGGTTATCGAGGCCCTCGGTAAAGAATTTGTTCAACTGGTGCTGCAACCCGTAGATGAGTGAGATGCATGGCGTGCTGGGCGTCATGCTGGTCGCGCCATTTTTCTGAAACTCGATGAAGTCAAAGTAGTAACCGCGATCCGCGATGGTCTTCGCACGCGCGTAGGCCGCCTCGCTGGCGGCAAAGAGAGCCATGCCGGGTGGCATCGCAAAGGCCTTCTGGCTTCCGGTTAGCAGCACGTCGATGCCAAGCGCATCAAAGTTTACCGGCACGGTGGTGAAGCTGGAGACCGTATCGACAATGAACATCACGTCAGGGAACTTCACTTTCAGCGCAGCAATTTCATCGAGAGGATTGAGCACGCCGGTGGAGGTTTCATTGTGAACGAGCGTGACTGCATCGAACTCCCCCGTCGTGAGTTTGGCCTCGATCATTGCGGCAGTTATGGGCTGACCCCATTCGACCTTGAGCTCCGCTGCGTTTTTCCCGCAACGTTGGCTGACATCAAACCACTTGTCTGAAAACGCGCCGCAGCCGCAGTTAAGCACCTTCTTTTTAACGAGATTCCGCAGCGAACCTTCCATGATACCCCAAGCGGACGAGGTGCTGATATAGACCTGCTGCGAGGTGCCAAACAAGGTCTGTAGCTTGGTCTGGATGTCGGCGTAAAGATTTTGGAAGTCCTTGCTCCGGTGACCGATCATCGGTTTGGACATGGCGGCATAAGTGTCCGCAGAAACTTCAACAGGGCCGGGGATGAAAAGTTTGACGTGATCGCGCATAAGGGCGGTCATTTTAGAAAGCAACAGGCAAGAGGCAACCGACAACAGGGAAAAAGTGCCGCGCTATTTGTCCCAGAGAAAGTGCTCCAACCGGATTCGAGTGGCCCTGTCCTTGGCCTCCTTGGCGCGTTCACCGCTGGTCTGTGAGAGGCGGTCGGCCATGCGCGCCGCAGAGTCCCATTGCTTCTGCCCTTCGAGCATTTCTATCGCCATGAATCCGGCGCGGTAAAGCCAGATGTGCTCCTGCGGTGTAAGGGGTTGCGCGAGGCCGGGGGCAAGACATGCTTCGAGAACATCGTGGCAGGCTTCGATGGCCTCGTTCGATTTTCCAAGTCGCTGCAAGCTTTGTGCCAGAAGGACGCCGCCTCTCATCCTCCAGAAACGTCCGACAGAGGCGTATTGCGTCACACTGCGGAAGATATTGACCGCCTCTTCAAGCTTCTTGGGATCTTCCCGAACTTGGAGAGCGAGCAACTCTCCTTTTTCAACAAGCATGGATACAAGGCTCTCCCCCTCCGGCGGTGGCTTGGCCGCGAGAAGGCTGTCAATCACGATTAGGGCGTCCGATTCCCTGCCCTGAAGTCTTTTGATGAGCGCCTGCTGCCTCCGGGCTTCGATGGCCAGGGGACCTCCGCGTTGGGCGACTTCACTGAATAGGTCGAGCGCCTTGTCCAAGTCCTTCGCGTTGAGCGTGGACATGGCGGACTTGGCCGAAAAAAATTGCGCCACTTCGGCGAAGGGCGATTCGGCGTGCTCATCTTCCACCAGTTCGAATTGCGCCCGCGCCTTGGGGAAATCTTCCTGCCGATAATAGGCTTGGGCAATTTTCATGCGCACCTCATCGCGATACGCCGATTTGGGCCAGCTTTGAATAAACCTCAATCCCTCCCCAGTCACGCCCACGAAATTTTCCTCGGCCTCCCGAACCCAGACACGGGCATAGTCCAGGCGCTCCCGCCACTCGGGAGATATATCCTTGACAGCGGCAGCGGCTTCCAGGGCCGACTGCGCGGATTTCACCCGTGGCGGGAGATCGAGCAGACAGAATTCCGCGAGTGCAATCTGCGCCTCTATCCAGCGAGCATGCGCAGGATAGGATTTGATGAAATCCCGCAGTGCATTCTCAGCCCCAGGATCCCTTTTGGATGCGAGATTAAGGGCCCGCTCAATCGCCAGATTCGCCGCGACGGTGATGTTGGCAGATGTCGTGGATACAGCGTCCGTTCCTGCATCTGCGGGCGCTTGCAATTGCGCAACGGCGCGCGCGTATCCTTCAGGCAAGGCTCCCTTCAAGGCCGAGATGCCCATGTTGTAAAGTGCGCGCTGCTTCTGCATGATATTTCCCGCAGCATCGGCTGAGCGCTGAAAAAGCCCGGCGGCATCCGCATACTCGCTTCTGGAAAATCGGATCATGCCTGTGAGGAAATCCACCGTATCATCACCGCCTGATCCATAAAGAACACGCCACTCACGGGCCAGTTCCAGAGCCCGGTCATCGTTATGCATGACACCCTGCATGGTCATCAGAAGTCGCAATGACTCACTGGCGCGCGGATGACCCGGAGCCATGGCTCTGAATTTCTCCAGTTCCTGCACTGCCGCCTCGCTTTTGCCATCCTTCGCCAGACACTTGGCGTGATAAAACATCGCATAAGTCCGTCGCTCTGGTGCATCCTTTGAATCTGCCCAAGTTTTGTATTTGGTCAC
>JAYVZW010000114.1:0-2294 GCA_043783015.1 Verrucomicrobiota bacterium | reverse complement strand
GTGCTGCTGTCGCTGGCGTTCGGATTGATGGTGAAACATTCCCGCCAGACCTGGCGCGACACGCATCCGGCAGTCACGCCGGCTCCGACGCCTTCGCTGCGGGCGAAGGATCTTTACAAAAAATCGCGCTGAGTTTTCGACAGTATTGTGTTTTTGGGAAATGGGCTGTGATAACCCATGATAATCCGGAACCATTCCTGTTTTCCGTCCTCTTTGCTGTGCCCACTGTCAGCGCAATGAAATTGCCCCGGAATGAGTGCGTGCCCAAGTCCCCAACTTGGGTATGAGTCAAAATTTGAAATGCGCGCGGTCTTCCAGATGGGCATGAACGATTCGCAAGCCTCATCGACTCCCCGAAAGCGAGGGTTAGGCGTTTCGGTCATTTGAAGCTGGGACATTCTTCCACGTCGTAGTCTTGATGAAATCGGCGAGAATGTCCCTGCCCCTCCTGTTGCCGTATTCTGCTGCTACTCGATTCCACCACAGACGACTGGGATGCGGGGTTGCTAACACAGGCACGGAAGGTGGCAGTGAATGCTGGAAGCTCCCATGCGCCTTCATCGAGAGGAAAACCACTGCGGTTGGTTTGAGTGTCTCGTAGTGTTCGAGAAATGCCTCATTGGCAATCTCAATATCCTGCAAGACAACATCAAGAGAGGCCCCCTCCAATGCGGGTCGCAAGAAAAAGTTGTAATATGCGATGTCGTCTGCAACGCGCTTGTAATCGGCGTAAGCAGGGCCGTAATCGTTGATGACTTTGAAAACGTTGCGAAAGTGTGAATGTGTCGAGAAATCTTTCGCTCTGGACGCTTCCAAAATCGCTGCGTTGTCGATCCATTCTATTTGGTCTTTTGAGAGATCGGCGCTGCTCCCTGAATACCATGTCTCAGGATTCAGGTGCTGGGTAGAACCCTCTTCAAGATAATGGCTCTCGCCGATGAGGAGAATCGAGGGAGTAGCCGCGTCGTGGAAGTTCTTCCCGACGTAGGGAAGCATCATGGGGTATTGTTTGTAGAAGTTCATTTTGGAGTGGGTGTAGAAACGAAAACAAGATCGGCTATCGACGGTGAGCGCATCGCTGGTGCTGTTTCAGCCATTCATGAACCATGCGCGCCGTCTCCCCCATTACCTCAGCGTTGCAAGCGCCGCGCAATTCCCCGATGCACCACCCATCGGCAACACGGTCAATCGCGAGCGTGGCCCGCTCCGGCTCCAGAATCCGGTAAAGGTAAGCTTCGCCCATTGTCACCGCGGAACTCCGTATCGCTGCGCAGTGATGCTGTTTTCTACCTTCCTCAATGAGGAGCGCAGGTGTGTCGATCGGGACGATTTTCTCGTTCCCAGGAATGGGCGGTGGCGGGAATTGGAGCGCAAGCATCCAATCAAGCTCGTCATCCGGCGCGTCATTGATTTTCCTGACAAGCCTGTCGTGTAAACTGTGTAACTCCGAGATGCTTCGAGGCGATCTGCCAGGGAGTTGCCCCCGCAGTTCCATGCTCTCCGCGTCGTTCAACAGTCGTAAGAATTCAGAGAACTTGCCGTTCACGCACTTCGCCGCCAACTCCTGAAACAAGGACACCGTGCCAAACTGGTTCCATCGCCAGTGCGCCGCCAGAAGAAGCGATGCCTCGTCGATTATGGGAATGTGGCGGAGGATTTCCGTCAAACCGGAATGCTTGAGAGGGTGGCGGAGTTTCATCAGCAGCGGAACCGAACAGGCTTCGGGTGTGATTTTTGCCAGGATGCGGACCATCGTTTCGGTGTCCGGAAAGCCCAGCAGCCCGCAAACGTGACGCCGCTTCGTGCGCAGCAGGTATTCAATCAGATCCGGGCTGCGATCCCGCAGGGTATCCCACGACCGCGCACAAGTGATGCACAGCGCCAGAGCGGGGTTGCTTTCAATCAGATTTCTCGAATCGGGAAATTCATGGCCAAGCTGCGTCACCCCTTTCCTGTGCGAGGAAAGTTTTTTCACGATCTCCAGCCATCCGCCTGTTGGCGACGTTGTGGTCTCGGGAGGTTTCTGTTTCATAACGGTCTGCCAAAGCTGCCCGCGAGAGGATCAGCCTGCGCAAAAGGGACGCAGCCAACTCATTTGATAGCCGAAAGCATCGGTTCCATTTTTGCGACAATCTCACTGCAATCGGTATTTTGATCCATTAGCTTGTATAGTTTGCGGAGGACTGAAATTTCCCTGGAAAAGTGTTCCTTAATCCGGTTCCGCGATTGAATGGAATCCGCCACTGCCCACCTCGCAAAGCGACTTTCAGGGTTAAGATCGCAGATTATTCTGG
>JAYVZW010000113.1:0-2298 GCA_043783015.1 Verrucomicrobiota bacterium | reverse complement strand
GGCGACAAACCCAAGTTCCATCTGGGTGCGAAGTTGTTTGTCTGGCATTATAAAGCTACCCAGCTTCGTTGCGGATGAGGCATCGCCTTGGACAAGCGTGAAGGCTGGCAGTTCTTCATTCTCCCTCACGGTAGATGAATGCGCGGAGCCACCATAGCTTGCTCCAAAGGCCAGCGCGACCAGCGGAAACTGGCGGAAGCTCTCTTGCAGTTCGCCAGCGAAAGGCACGTCCGCCTTGTCCCATTTCAAGACATCGCCCATGACAACCACATCCGGTTTGTGCTCCGCGATGCGCTTCAACAAAATGATGTAATCAAGCGGCGCAGGTGGCCAGGCGCTGAACTCGGCCTTGTCCTTTTCGTTGAATTCAATGACGACGACTTCCGGCGAAGGATCAACCTCCGTGCGCTCGAATCGGTCGCGCGTATTGGCAATGAGGAAATCGAGGAAGAGATGCTCACCCTGCGACCAGCGGTGTCCGCCCTTTTCGCGCAGCGTGAAGAACGCCGCCATTGCAAGAAGAATCACAAGAATGCCCGCACGCAACTTCATAGGCGCTTACTCGATGCGGAACAGGTGCATGAAGGTGGCCTTGGGATCGAGGTTCACGTAATTGTCCGCGCCGGTCCATTCATAGACGTTGCCGTGCAACAGGTCGCGCACCCGGTATCTGGAATCCCCTGGAAGACCCAGCGCGGCGATATCCAAATGCACCATGCCACCCGCCGTTCCATGCGGATTGAGATTGATGATGACAAGGATGCGGTTACTGAAGTCTTGCGTGCATTTGCTGTAAGCGATCATCTGCGCGTCGTCGGTCTGATGGAAGCGGAGGTTGTCGTAGAGCTGGAGCGCGGGGTTCTCATGACGCGCCCTATTGAGTTCGCCGATGAAGCCTTTGATATTATGCGGTGCGTTCCAGTCGCGCTTCTTCAACTGGTATTTTTCGGAGTCGAGATATTCCTCCTTGCCGGGCATCGGCGCGTTTTCGCAGAGTTCGAATCCGCTGTAGATGCCCCATGTGGGCATGAGCGTGGCTGCGAGCGCGGCGCGGATTTTGAACATGGCTGCGTCTGCGTTCTGCAAATGGCCGGGGAGAATGTCGGGCGTGTTCGGCCAGAAGTTCGCGCGGTAATACCAGCGCATATCACCTTGGGTGAGTTCGACGGCATACTCAGTGATTTCGTGCTTGCTCTCACGCCAGGTGAAGTAGGTGTAACTTTGTGAAAAGCCGATCTTGCCAAGCGCCTGCATCATGCAGGGTTTGGTGAAAGCTTCTGCGAGGAACAGCACATCGGGGTCGTGCTTTTGCACTTGGGCGATGAGCGTTTCCCAGAAGGCGACGGGCTTGGTGTGCGGATTGTCCACACGGAAAATTTTCACACCACGCTGCACCCAGAAGAGCACGACGTCGATGAGTTCGCGCCACAGGTTCTTCCAATCCTGGCAGTGGAAGTTCAGTGGATAGATGTCCTGATATTTCTTCGGCGGATTTTCCGCGTAACGGATGGTTCCGTCCTCGCGTTGATGAAACCAGTCGGGATGTTCCTTGACATAAGGATGGTCGGGTGAGCAATTGATGGCGAAATCCAACGCGATCTCCATACCGCGTTGACGGGCCTCCTGCACGAGCCACTCAAAATCCTCCATCTTGCCCAGCGCGGGTTCGATGAGGCGATGCCCGCCATGCGCGGAGCCGATGGCCCAAGGTGATCCGACATCACCGGGCACGGTGGTGAGCGAATTGTTTTTTCCCTTTCTGCCGGTGACACCAATCGGATGGATGGGTGGGAAATAGATGACATCGAAGCCCATCGACTTCGCGTCATCCAGCCGCGCGATGCAGTCGCGGAACGTGCTGTGCTTGTCCTCGCGGCCTTCAGCGCTGCGCGGAAAAAATTCATACCACGATGAGAAGCGCGCCCGTTCGCGCTCGACGACCACGCGCAAGGGCGGCGAGACCGTGCTCATGGAGCGATCAGGAAAGCGATCAAGGATGGCCTGCAAGTCCTCGGACAAAACCACTTCCATCAAGTCCCGTGATTCCAGACTGCGAAGCAGCGTGGAGAGTTCTTCAAGTTCGTTTGCAGCATCCGCCGAACCTGTTGCGCGAGCGCGTTTCGCGGCCTGGGTGAGAAGCATCGCGCCCTCCCGGGCCTCGATGGAAAGCTCGGGATCATTGGCGTCGGACTTGGCCTTGAAATGTTTTTTCCACGTGCGGTAGGAATCCGGCCAGGCTTCGATCAGCAATTCCCAGCGCCCGCATTTGGGCATGGAGCAACGACCGCACCAGCGGTC
>JAYVZW010000112.1:0-2305 GCA_043783015.1 Verrucomicrobiota bacterium | reverse complement strand
TCGCTGGCGGAATATTCCGGTCAGGGACACATCCTCGGTGCAGGCAAACTTTTGCGTCGCGCCATCGAGGCCGATCGCTTTTCGTCACTGATTTTTTACGGACCGCCCGGCGTGGGAAAAACTACGCTCGCCCATATCATCTCGCAGGAAACCAAGGCCCGTTTCGTCACCTTGAGCGGAGTGGAAAGCAATGTCGCTGACATCCGCACCGCCGCGGAGACCGCCGAGAAAGTGCAACGCTTGAATGGCCAGACGACGATTCTTTTCGTCGATGAAATCCATCGCTTCAACAAGGCGCAGCAGGATGTGTTGCTGCCGCATCTGGAGCGCGGCACGCTACGTTTCATCGGAGCGACGACGCACAATCCCTATTTCTATATCAACAGCCCATTGGTGAGCCGCTCACAGATTTTCACGCTGGAGCCGCTAGGCATTGAGGATCTGGAAAAGCTGATGGATCGGGCGGTCGCGGACAAAGAGCGCGGACTGGGCGCGGCAAATGTCGTGTTGACTCCTGAGGCGAAACGCCATCTGGCTACCATCAGCGACGGCGATGCGCGCAAGAGTCTCAATGCGCTCGAACTTGCTGCGATCACCACGCCGCCGGATGAAGCGGGGCGCATTGTAGTTGATCTGACCGTCGCGGAAGAAAGCGCCCAGCAAAAAACCGTGGTCTATGACGGTGACGGCGACGCGCATCACGACACCATCAGCGCGTTCATCAAATCCATGCGTGGCTCCGACCCCGACGCCGCGATCTACTGGTTGGCAAAGATGCTTTACGCCGGCGAGGACATCCGTTTCATCGCGCGACGCATCGTGATCTGCGCCAGCGAAGACGTGGGACTGGCCGACTCCAACGCACTACGAGTAGCCATTGCCGCACAGCAAGCCGTGGAATTTGTCGGGATGCCGGAGGCGCGCATTCCCCTCGCCCACGCTGCTATCTACATTGCCACTTCACCGAAGAGCAACCGCGCCTATCTCGCCATTAACAAGGCACTCGATGACGTGAAGCATGGGCGCACCCTCACCGTGCCTCCGCATCTGCGCACCAAGACGCGAAAAAAACTCGCCGCCTCCTCCGGCACTTCTGCTGCGGAAATGGATTACAAATACTCCCACGATTCCGAGGAAGGCTACATCCCGCAAGCCTATCTGCCCGAAGGAAAAATATACTATGAACCCAGCGGCAACGGCATGGAATCCAAGGTCAAAGAGCGGCTGGATTATTGGAGGAAACGATTTGAAGAGGCCCAGTCCTCATAGCTTTCTATTGGTTCAAGCAAACGCAGCCCGCGCGCCGCTTGGCGGCTCATTCACAATCCAGCACGCTGTAGTGCGACATCGAGTTCGCGTTGGAAAACCGGAATGTCACCGGCTGGTGGTTTGTAACCGGGTTCCGGCGCATTAAGTCCGAGACGACCGGACTGATCCACATACCACGAGGCCGTCTTGCCATCGCTGAACGTGACCTTGCCACTGGCCATGGTTCCGGGGATTGCGATTTGATCAATGCTGATCTTCACGCTACCACCACCGGGTGCTGGCGGAGGAATGACCTCAGGCTCGATTGCATCGTCAGAAAAATCATCCGTCGTATCTGATGGAGGAACGGAATCCGTCACCGTCTCCTTTTTCTCCTCAGGTGGCGTATCGCGTTTCTTCTCCTGCAATTTCAAACCAAGATCGACGACCAGCATACGCGCATCGAAATAGGTCAACGTGAGATCATGCTCGCGTTTCAGGCGATCCTGAATCTCATTCAAGTTCGCACCCTCTGCAGCCCATTGTCTGACGGCCTGTTCCTGTTCCTGAGTAAGTTTTGGCATGATGTTGATGTGCCAACGCTAGGCGGTCACAAGATGATTGCAAGACGGGAGGACTACCAACAGCCAGAAAAAAACTCCGCCACGCGAACGCAGCGGAGTTTTCCAAATCAATCCCGGTCCGGCTTACGACCACCCGTGCGCGTTGCGCACCTCGATCATCTTCGACAGGATCGTGTTCCACGTGCTGCCGGTTTCCAGAACCGAATTAGGGAACATGCAACCGTCCCAGCAGATGTGCTGGATGCCACGTTTCGTTGCATCCTTGAGCCAGTAGCCGGATGCTTTCACGATGTCGAGCTTGCCATTGGGATCATCCGCCTGGCAGTGCTTGCCCGTCTTGTCGTGACTGCCCGCGCCATGCACGGTGCCATCGTTCTGCGCGACATGGAAGTCAATGGTCCATGGGCGCAGTTTGTCGGTCATCTTTTCATACGCGGCCCAGAACTCGGCGTCACTGTAGCCTTCTTTCACGA